>JAYPSX010000020.1:5880-11858 GCA_038133315.1 Hyphomicrobiales bacterium | reverse complement strand
AAGGAAAAAAAGAAATATCAACATTGAAAAATATAATACCCCACCAGTAATTCGGTGTGCAATGGACATTAATAGGCTAAGTTTAAATTTATATATTGATAAATGCGGTGAAAGTGGATTATTCATAAATATTACAATAATGTTATAATTAACTAGTTATAGTTATAATTATTCTTATACAAAATTCCATTAAAATATAAAAAATTAACCTATTAATTTTTTATTTATTAGCAGCTCTGCAATTTGAACAGCATTTAATGCAGCCCCTTTACGAAGGTTATCAGATACAACCCACATACTTAATCCATTTTTCACAGTTGAATCAACTCGAACCCTACTTACAAATGTTGCATAGTCGCCAACACATTCTAGGGGAGTAATGTATTTTTCGTCTTCAGGGTCATCCACGAGCATAACACCTGGTGCTTTTCTAAGGATTGATCTTGCTTTATCAGGGCTTATAGATTTTTCGAACTCTATATTGACAGCCTCCGAATGCCCAACAAAAACTGGAACTCTAACACAAGTAGCTGTTAATTTAATGTTTTTATCTAATATCTTTTTCGTCTCAGCCAGCATTTTCCATTCTTCTTTTGTGTAACCATCATCCATAAATACATCAATATGTGGTATTACATTAAAAGCTATTTGACGTGTAAAATTTTCAGGCTCTGGTGCCTGATTAACAAATATACCCTTAGTCTGGTTAAATAATTCTTCCATCGCTGCATTTCCAGCTCCAGAGACTGATTGGTAAGTGGACACAACCACACGATTTATTTTTGCTACATCATGCAGAGGTTTTAAAACAACCACTAGTTGTGCAGTTGAACAGTTTGGATTAGCTATAATGCCTCTTTTTTTAAAATCTTTAACTGCATCTGGATTAACCTCTGGAACAATCAGTGGTACATCATCGTGATATCTCCAGAATGATGAGTTATCTATAACTACTGTCCCAGACTTGGCAGCAATTGGTCCATATTTTTCTGATATTTTTGATCCTGCTGAGAAAAGAGCAATATCTGTACCACTAAAATCATATGTTTCTAAATCTTTCACTTTGAGAAGTTTATCACCATAGGAAAGTTCCCGGCCAATTGATTTTCGTGATGCAAGTGCTACTACTTCTTCGCAAGGAAACATTCTCTCATCAAGAATATTTAGTATCTCCCTCCCAACATTTCCGGTTGCACCGACTACTGCTATTTTCAAACCCATTTGTATTAACTCAACTTCTTGAATTCATTTCAGAAATAATTGCATCTGTTATCTGCTGGGTTCCAACTTTTTTCATTCCATCCTGCATGATATCAGGTGTTCTGATTCCTGTATCAAGTGCTGCAGATATTGAGTCCTCTATTAACTTTGCTTCTTCAGTTAAATTAAAAGAATACCTTAATGCCATTGCAAATGATGCAATTTCAGCTATTGGATTTGAAATACCTTGTCCTGCTATGTCAGGTGCTGATCCATGAACTGGTTCATACATTGCATTTCTTTTACCAGTAGTTCCATTAACAGCACCAAGTGATGCAGAAGGTAACATCCCCATTGATCCTGTTAGCATCGCTGCCTCATCCGACAAAATATCCCCAAAAAGGTTATCTGCTACTATAAGGTCAAATTGTTTTGGTTTTCGCACAAGTTGCATAGCACATGCATCAGCTAAAATATGTTCTAATTCCATATCTGGGTATTCATTTTTATGTACCTCTGATACAACCTTGTTCCAAAAAACTCCTGATATCATTACATTCCTTTTCTCTGTTGACGTAACTTTACCTTTTCTTGTTTTCGCTAGTTCAAAAGCTACACGTGCAATTCTTTGGACTTCACTTGTGGTATATATTTGTGTGTCTACTGCTTTTTGTTGCCCATCTGGTAAATCCGTAATTTCTTTTGGTTCACCAAAATACACACCACCTGTTAGTTCTCTTAGTATTAATATATCTAAGCCTTCAACCAGCTCTCTTTTTAAGCTTGATGCATCAGCAAGTGCTTTGTAGCAAATAGCTGGTCGGAGATTTGCGAACAGGTCTAATTCTTTCCTTAGTCTCAATAAACCTGCTTCAGGCCTAACTTCAAATGGCACATCATCCCATTTTGGACCACCTACTGCACCAAAAATTACAGCATCAGATTTATGTGCAAGATCCATAGCAGCATCGGATATAGCTGACCCGTGGGCATCATATGCCGATCCACCAACCAAATCTTTTTCTATTTCAAATTTAGAGTTCGTATTTTTATTGAACCAATCTATAACGCGCTCAACCTCATTTACAACTTCTGGCCCAATACCATCTCCTGGTAACATTAATAAATTATGTGAGCTCATATTATCCTCTTAATATTTTTATTTATTTCAGCTTAATTAACTAGAGCCATGGCCTTTGACTTTTCACATCATCTTCAAAATTCTTAATCTCACTATCTTTCTCTAGTGTGAGAGCTATATCATCAAGACCGTTTAAGAGACAATGTTTTAAAAACTTATCAATTTTGAAATTGATGACATTACCATCTGATGTTGTGATTTCCTGGCTTTCAAGGTCCACCGTTAAAGTCGCATTTGAACCTCTTTCTGTTTCTTCCATCAACAAACTAACTTCTTTTTCATCAAGTACAATTGGAAGCATTCCATTTTTGAAACAGTTATTGTAAAATATATCAGCAAAAGATGTTGAGATGACAACCTTTATTCCATAATCAAGTAATGCCCATGGCGCATGTTCTCTGCTTGAACCACATCCAAAATTATCTCCAGCAACCAATATTTTTGCATTCCTATATTGGGATTTGTTGAGAACAAATTCCTTATTCTCTGATCCATCATCATTGTAACGGAGCTCAGAAAAGAGCCCCTTACCAAGTCCTGTACGTTGTATTGTTTTTAGGTATTGTTTGGGAATTATCTTATCCGTATCAATATTTATATCAGGCAACGGAGCAGCAACAGCAGTCAAGTTTTTAAATTTTTCCATCTTAATTTCCTACTTTATAAATTCTCTAACATCAACAAAATGTCCAGCTATAGCAGCAGCAGCAGCCATTGCTGGTGAGACGAGGTGTGTTCTTCCTCTGAATCCCTGCCTTCCTTCAAAATTTCTGTTTGAAGTAGAAGCGCATCTTTGACCTGGTAATAGTTTATCAGGGTTCATTGCTAAACACATTGAACAACCAGGCTCTCTCCATTCGAACCCTGCTGCCATAAATATTTTGTCTAACCCTTCACTGATAGCTTGCTCTTTAACAAGCCCCGATCCAGGAACTATCATTGCGTTTAAATTTTCATTTACGTGATGTCCTTCGACAACTTTTGCAACTTCTCTCAAGTCCTCAATACGTCCATTTGTACATGAACCAATGAATACTACATCTAGTTTAATGTCCTTGATTTTTGTACCTGGCACTAGATCCATATATTTCAGAGCGCTTTTCTTTGTTTCTTTTCTGCTTTCATCATCAATAAGATCTGGATTAGGCACTTCACCATTAATTGAGACAACATCTTCCGGACTTGTTCCCCAAGTAACCACTGGCGGTAGCTTGGCAGCATCCAGATAAACTTCCCTGTCAAAATATGCATCTTTGTCTGAATTTAGAGCATTCCAATATTCAACAGCACGATCAAATTCTTCACCCTTTGGAGCTCTTGGTCGATCTTTTATATAGGCGAAGGTTTTTTCATCAGGCCCGATTAGGCCAGCTCGAGCTCCCCCTTCGATTGACATATTACATACTGTCATTCTTCCTTCCATTGATAAGTCAGAGATAGCCTTTCCGGTATATTCAATAACGGATCCAGTACCGCCGCCAGCTCCAATCTCACCTATTATTGATAAGATTATATCTTTTGCAGTTACACCTTTTGGCGCCGTACCACCCACGTTAACTCTAAAATTTTTAGCTTTCCTTTGGATTAGAGTTTGTGTTGCAAGAATATGTTCAACCTCTGATGTACCAATACCCATTGCTAAAGCACCAAAGGCACCATGTGTTGATGTGTGACTATCCCCACACATAATTGTTGTTCCAGGCAGAGTAAAACCTTGTTCAGGTCCTACAACATGAACAATACCTTGTCGAAGATCTAATTCGTTAAAATACTCTATACCAAATTCACTGCAATTTTTCTCCAGAGCTTCAACTTGAATGCGGGATTCTTCATCCGCAATGCCGTTTTTTCTATCCGTTGTTGGCACATTATGATCTACTACAGCAAGTGTTTTTTCAGGACAGCGAACTTTTCTATTTGTCATCCTCAAACCTTCAAAGGCTTGTGGCGAAGTCACTTCATGCACTAAATGTCTATCAATATAAATAAGCGACGTACCATCATCATTAGTATTTATTAGATGATCATCCCAGATTTTGTCATAAATAGTTTTTGATCCACTCATTTTCATACCCTAATATTTAAATTAAATTATTAATTCACTTCATAATTTACACACATTGATAAAAAAATCCTATCTTAATTTTCAAGGAATTTTTTAAGAATTTTGAGTGCATTCTCTAAATCACTTTTATCAACCATTTCTGTAACGGTATGGATATATCTCGTTCCAACAACAATTGCTATTGCCTTAGCCCCAGATCCTGCCTGCTGACCTGCAGCGCCGTCCTGACCTCCACGACTTAAAATTGTACGTTGATATGGTATTTTGTTTTTTTCGGCTAATTTTGCAAATTGTGAAACCAGCTCATGATCTGAAATAAATGATGAGTCTTTTATGTGTAAACCAAAGCCTTTACCGTGTGTAGTGATCCAATCTTGTTCTGGCACGCCGGGCGTATCACAAGCCAAAGTTGTATCAATTCCAATAGCAATATCAGGTTCAACATCAAATGACGCAGTTTTTGCACCTCTCAATCCAACTTCTTCTTGAGAAGTAAAAACAATAATCAAATCATTATCTAACTCAATTTTATTTTCGGAGACATATCTGGCAATTTCCATTCCAAGCCAGCACGCAATCCTATTGTCCAGTGCTTTGGATACAATTTTCTTCGGTAGTTCTAGGAATGGTTCATCCATAACTACATAGTCACCAATCTGAATTCTATCTTTGGCTTTTTCGCCCAAACCTGTATCAATAAAGAACTCATTTGGTTCTGGAATTTTTTTTCTGTCCATTGTGCTTTGAGTGTGAACTGGCTTACCTTGTGGATTCATCACTGCTTTCAAATCTTCTTTCTCTGTGCACACCAATACTCTTCTTGAGAATAAATTTCTAGGATCAAAGCCACCTACTGGATCAACAAAAACATACCCTTTTGGATTGATATAACTAACAAGAAAACCAATCTCATCCATGTGACACAAGAGAAGAATTTTTTTCTTCTTTTTGTTTTTCGAAAATTTTTTACAAATTAGGGAACCAAGGGGGTCTACTTTAATCTCATCAAAGTATCCCTTTACATTATTATGAATAAACTCTCTTATGCGTTTCTCACGACCAGCAACTGATGGTGTTTCACATAATTTTTTGAGAAGTTCATAGTTCATAGAAAAACCACCCTTTAACAAAATTAATTAGGATTTGTTCTACTCACTATCAGAAGTAGTTTCTTGTGGTGCGTTTGCTTCTTTAGTTTTTGAACGATTTGTATCTATTTTTTCGGCAATACGAGCAGATTTACCTCTTCTGCTTCTTAAATAGTAAAGTTTTGCTCTTCTTACTTTACCCTTTTTTACTAAAGAAATAGACTCGATTGTTGGGGAGTATACTGGGAAAACTCTCTCTACACCTTCACCATATGAAATTTTTCTTACAGTAAAACTTTCGTTAATTCCAGCACCTGAACGACCTATTACCACACCCTCATAAGCTTGTAATCTTTCACGAGTTCCTTCACTAATTTTAACATTTACACGCACTGTATCCCCAGGTGAAAACTCAGGTATCACTTTATTTTCTTTTAATTTGTCTAGTTGTTCTTTTTCTAGTTGTTGAATAATATTCATTTTC
>JAYPSX010000020.1:0-5780 GCA_038133315.1 Hyphomicrobiales bacterium | reverse complement strand
CCACAATCAATGCATTTGTGACCGTCATTCCTGATGCAGCAATCAAGCAAGCAAAACTAGCTGAGGAAGAAATCAGTAAAGGTATATATCGTGGACCACTTCATGGCATTCCTTATGCAGCCAAAGATATCATAAATACCGCCAACATCCGAACTACAAATGGATCAAGTAAATACGATAATTTTATTCCGGATCAGGATGCTTTTTGTATAAATAAAATGAGAGAGGCTGGTGCAATTTTAATAGGTAAAACAAATACTCATCAATATGCTGCAGCATCTACAACTATAAATGTCCATTATGGTACAACAAAAAACCCCCATAATTTAAACAAAATATCGGGTGGATCCAGTGGAGGATCTGCTGCCGCGGTTGCTGCAAATTTAATTCCTGTTGCACTTGGAAGTGATACGGGTGGATCAATTAGAACCCCATCTTCGTTATGTGGTATTGTAGGATTGAAACCAACTTATGGCGCCATTAGCCTGAGGGGAGTATTTCCAAATTCTCCTTCCATAGATCATATGGGACCAATGTGTGAGTCTGTATTTTCAACAGCTATCACATACAAAAATCTTGAAGGATATGACCCATTGGATACAAAATCTGTCCAATGCAAACCCATTAATTTGGATAATCTTGAAAAATCAATCAGTGGTTTTAAAATTGCGCTTTGCCCAGACTTATATGAAAACCAGGAGATAGACTCTGATGTTTACAATAAATATATGGACACAATAAGTATTCTATCTGCTCTTGATGTGGAAGTGACAGAAATAAGATTTGAAGAAGTGAAGTTAATCCAAAACTTATTTTATGATATTGCAGGGCCAGAATTCACAAAGGTCCATAAAAAACAATACGATGAGGAACCAGAAACTTTTGATCCAGATGTCAGAAAACGAATGGATTGGTCAGTTAAGGTAGGAATCGAAGCATACCTAAAAGCAATGGACGATAAAGTGAGAATAACAAGATTGTTGGAAGAAAAACTTAGAGACTTTGATGCATTAATTTCTCCAGCCACACCATTTACAGCGCCATTAATTGAAGATTTGAAGGCTATGATCAATGGAGTAGGATATGATTATACGGTAAATATACACCGTCAATTTTTCTCTCCTTTTAATGTTACAGGAATGCCATCGATAGTTTTACCCACTGGCAAAGATAAAAATAACATGCCAACATCTATTCAGATTGTTGGAAAAAGATGGTGTGAAAATACTATCCTACAAATTGCCTATAACATCGAGCGTAATATTGTGTATAATAAAACTATAAATTTTTGAGAGGTTACAATGGAAATAATAGATTTAAGCCGCGAACTTTACCATCGCACACCACAATACCCAGGGCAACCACCAGTGATTCACGGTGTTTGGAAAAGCCATGAAGAGGCATTTGCAGACTCGGGTAATGTTCAAGGAAATTCCGTTCATTATTTTTCAATGCCAGATCATGGGGGAACGCATATCGATGCCCCTAGACATTTCAGTGTAGATGGTATTCCTATCAATGAATACCCACTTGAAAATTGTATTGTTAAGGGTATTTGTATAGACCTTAGACACATCGAACCAAAGGCTGAAATCACTCCATCAGACTTGGATGAAGCAGTTAAAAAAACAGGCTTATCCATACCGGAACGAGGAACTGTGTTGCTATGTACAGGTCATCATGAAAGAACCTTTCCAACACCTGCATACTCAACAGATAATCCTGGTGTTAATGTCGAAGCAACAAAGTGGCTCGCTGAACAAGGAGTAGTGCATTTTGGCATAGACTCTATGCGCCCAGGTCCCATTGGAAAAGTGAACGCACTCGTCCATAAAGTATGTCATGAAGTTAATATTACTCACCTAGAGAGTTTGTGTAATCTTGAAAAGATACTAGGAAGAGGTGAATTTACCTTCATTTGCTTACCAATGGCTTGGAGGGGCGGAACTGGTTCGCCAGTTAGAGCTGTTGCTGTTTTTGATCTCTAGGGGTAAAAATGCCCTCATCTCCAAAACCACCTAGAAGAGTTGTTGTTGGAACGAATAGAGATGGTAAATCTGCTGTAATTTCAGATACATATAATCCATATCAATACAATAGAGGCGGTGGATCAACAATCTATTTTAATGAAATTTGGACCTTTGATAGTTGTCCTATTGACCCTCAGAATCATAATGATGGTGCCAACCGCCCCCTTAGCCATTCTCCGCCATTAAACGGAGCCCATTTTAGAGTCATAGAGTCTAAAAAAGAAGATAACAAAAAAATCGATCAAGCCGCAGCTGATAAGTTTTTTGCTTCAATGAACAGAACTGGACTCTCTGAAAAGATGAAAAGCGACAAACATTGGAATATGCATCGTACGCGAACCGTTGATTATGGAGTCGTTACAAAAGGCAAGAGGGTACATGTTCTTCCTGAAAGTGAACTAACAATGGATCAAGGTGACATCATAGTACAGTTGGGTCATTTTCACTCTTGGGATAATTCTCATGGCGCCAATGAAATGCTCTTCGTTATGATTGGAGGCGATGATGAACAATAGTATGTCTTCAAATAAAAGAAGGATTGTGATTGGGCAATACCCAAATGGTGATATCAAACTCATTTCAGATGAAAATGCAAACGATGTTATTGTTGATCCTGCAAGGCCAGGTTATAGATCTACAAAGATTTGGGCAACACTATCAACGCCAGCAAATTTTAATGAGAATGCGGAAGATGAGAGTAATTCATATCGACATAGCCTCATTCCACCAAAAAGCGGTTCAATTTGTAGATTTGTACAAATTCCCCCCAATAACTCATATAAAAAAGTTAGCGATGCAGATATTAAAAGTTTCTATAAATCAATCAATTCAGAGAGCCTGTACAATCCAGAAAACAAAGCCAATCCATATATGCATAAAAAAAATTGTTTAGATTATGTATACATAATGTCTGGATCCATCACATTAATTTTGGATGAAGGTGAAGTTGACTTAAACACAGGCGACACAGTCGTTAATATTGCTGCAAATCACGCTTGGAATAATAAAACAGATAATCTTTGTGAATTATTTATCTCATCACATGATGCAAATTAAACTGCTTTTAAATTTTTCTCTCTCCACCATATAACAAGACCCGCAGATACAACCAAGAATGAACCAACTATTGTCTGAAAACTAGGTAGTTGATCAAAAATAATTAATCCCATAATTGTCGATCCAATAATTTGCAAATAAAGAAAAGGGGCTACAACAGATGATGGGGCAATTCTAAATGCCTGTGTTAGTAATAAGTTAGTTATAATTGATCCAAAAGCTATTACAGACAATAAAAACCACTGGAAATTGCTCGGCATTACCAGAGCAACACTTTCATAGCCTGTGATATCACCTACCACAAAAATTAAACTCATAATAATTACTGCGGTAATAGCAATATAGTATTGAAAAATTGGAAGCCGAGCGGCATTCGCCCATTTTCTGGTGATAAGCGCCGAAAGTCCATGAAATAATGCGGCAAGGGCCGGAAAAATTGCCCCCCAACCAACGTTATCAAAATTTGGACCAATAACTAAAAGGGCCCCAATCATACCGGCAAGAACTGCGCCCCATCGATAAATGCCTACCTTTTCTCTCAACAAAATAGCTGAAAGAGCAGTTATGATAATAGGTTGAACAAAAAATATGGAAACGGCATCAACTAGCGGTAATAAAGCAAGACCAGCATAAACACATAGGGTTCCAATACTCGCAAAAACCCCCCTAAGGATAAGTGGCCAGCTGGGACGTGCTATCCAATCTTCTTTTGGTATGTATATGAAAATATATATACTCAAGACAATGACATGGAGCATAAATCTTGTAAATGCAATCTGAGGGGGAGCAATTAAACCGCCAAGTAGCTTTACTGAGGATTCAACAAAAGGGACAGTTGCAACAAACCCAAAGGTAAGGAGCATCCCTTTTGTTGAGTCATCAATTACTTTAATTTGAGACATTTATTTTTAAAAATGTTGAACTATGGTCTTACTAAATATTTGCTGAATTTGTTTTCATTAATATCAATACCTAATCCTGGTCCATTCTCAGGTGTCATTATGTGGCCATTCTTAACCTGAACAGGTTCAATAGTAATATCATCAGCTAAATATTGGCTTGAGAGGCTTGCGTCCCAATCCAAAGATGGCAAAGATCTTGTAAAATGTGCAATAGCAGCGCTTCCAATTGATGTGTTGGCAGCCTTCCCAGCTAAATTAATATGCATCCCTAATGAATGCATTAAATTTGCAGCCTCAAATAGTTGTGATACGCCACCAAACTTAACCATTTTTAGGCTACCCCCATTTGCAGCCTTTAAATCATGATGTTTTTTTATATCGTCGATATTGTGGATGCCTTCATCAACTCCAACAGGCGCATATGATTTTTCATTACATAAAATCATGCCTTCAATATCTTTTCCATTAACAGGTTGTTCATAAAAATCTAATCCAATATCCCCTGTTTTAGCAGCAAAGGTAAGGGCATCTTTTCTATTAAATCCTTGATTGGCATCAGCAGAAAGAGTGTGATTATGATCAAGTATTTCTTGTGCCTTATAAGATCGCTCAATATCCTGCTGCACGTCATTTGTTCCAACCTTGACTTTAAAGGATACAAAACCTTCATCTAATTTTTGACGTAATAATTTAAATTCATCATCACCACCTGCAATAAGCCAAATCATCGGTGCTTTATCTCTCTTTGATCCACCAAGAACTTCATAAAGAGGCTGATCAAGAGATTTTCCACATAAATCATAGAGGGCCATATCAATCGCAGATTTAGCACCTGAATTTCCATAAATTGTTGGATCTATGACGTCCTTTATATCATCAGGACTTTTTACTTCTGCTCCGATCAATCGTTCTTTCATAAAATCAATTGCTGCGCACATACCTCTTGATGTCTCACCGTTAAAAAATGGTGCATAAGGTGCTTCACCCCAACCAACTTTCCCATTATTTGCCGTTATTTTTACGACAGTATTATCACAATGCATAATATGAACGCCTGACATTTTAAGCGGCACTTTTAGAGGAACTTGTATTATAAATGATTCAATATTTTTTATTTTAAACATATTAGCTCACAATTTTATCGTGTTATTTGATTTTGCAGACTCTTCCATGGCTAGGGTTATAATTAGATTTTTTCTTGCATCTTCGGGTGTTGCGATGGGGCAAGGTCTACCCATTGATAAATGGTCAAGCCACACTCTTGTCTCATCTGCCACAGGTCCCCAATAATCCCCAAGATGCCAATTTCCTGGGGTGGAACTAGATAAAAATGCAGTATTAAATTTCATATCAGGTATGTATGCATGGGGTATTCCATTATTGGTTATGAGGAGTTCGTCTGTATGATCATCGTTTAAAATCAGAGCACCATCATCCCCATATACTTCAAATCTGACGCCCATTCCCAGTTGAGGAGAATGTGATGGGAGGGCAAAGAACACACCCAAATTAACAACAGCACCATTATCAAAGCGAATAAGACTCCAAGTTGTATCATTTACATCAAACCCTGCTTCCCTGAAAACAGTACCCGTTCCCCTGGCTGTTACTTCAACTGGTTCTATGCCTTCAAGATACCAGCAAGATACATCCACCCAATATGTCAGGACATCTACCACTGGCGTTGCTGTACTTGATCTTTTCAAAATTTCAATTCCTTGCGCTCTTGTATTACACGCACGAGCAGAGATTGATAAAATATTACCTATACGTCCTTCAATCAGCTGATCTT
>JAYPSX010000019.1:0-11861 GCA_038133315.1 Hyphomicrobiales bacterium | reverse complement strand
AATTTTATCTCAGGATCATCAACATGAATTAAAAACTCAATATGCCAATCATAATTTAATAGAATTTTTGATAATTTAAATACTTGGTCAATAGACTCAAATGGCATGCCACCTTTATCGACAAGGTTTAGGCGGATACCTCTTGCTCCTTTTTTATGAAAACTCTCAATTTGACTCTCATTAATACTCTTATCAACAGCTATTACGCACCTCTTTTTTGTTAGATCATTTCCACAACTTTCAAGAACTGCTGAATTATCAATTCCATGCACACTTGCTTGAATTAGAACAGCTCTTTCAACTCCCAATCTTGTATGCATTTTTGTTAAATCTTCTAAATTGCACTCATGTGGCGTATAGCTTCTGTTTTCCTGATAAGGATACTTGTTAGAGTCAAATACATGTACATGTGTGTCACATGTGTTTGTAGGTAATTTAAAAGATGGAGTTAATGTATTTCTATCAGGTGGCTGGCAATATGGAGCATTAGGTATGGGCATCAATAAATTCCTCAGATGATTTTCTCTAACCAATCAGCAGCATAATTAATTCCTAATTGACGATCATCAACATGCGCATGTTCTGTGGCACCTTCTTCTTTAGTAAAAATTCTTAATTCTTTTTCTGAAGTTTTGAGGTTCTCATAAAATTTATAAGCATTTTTTACCGGTACTATCCTATCATTTTCTCCATGGGTGATCAGAAATGGAATTCTTATTTTTGATGCATTATTTTTTACAGAAAAGTCTCTGGATCTTTCAAGAGCATCATCAATGCTTTCAGCGCCAACAACCCATTGAAATTGGAAATTTGATTGTGCAGTGGATTTTGAAGAAGATTTTAATTTATCAAAGATACTTTTTTGGAATTCATACAAATCCCAATGTCCAGAAGTGAGCGCAATCCCGGCACAATAACGATTGTCATTTGCTGCAATTCGAGATGCATAATAGCCTCCAAAACTATACCCCATAATTACAATTTTATTTTTATCAACATCATTTCTCGCTGCTAAATACTCATATGCCGAGGAGGCTGGGACCTCATAATCATATCTTGCTTTTATATTAAGTAATCTCAAACTTTCACCTTGCCCTGGACCGTCTAATGCAAGTGTATTAAAGCCTCTCTTAGCAAATTCCAAACCTGCAAAAAGTGCGCTCATTTCCTTACAATTATCCATGCCATTGAATATTAATACTGTAGGTGAAGGACTCTTTTCTTTTTTATTTGCGGGTATAAATAATCCAGGTAGGTATGTTTCCTCATAAGGTATTTTGATGTATTCGATATCCGGATAACTTAATTCAAAACCTTTGTGATATGCGCTAAATGCAACTTTACTGATTTCTAATTTTTCAGGTCCAGGTTGAATGAACCTTTCCCCCGTATACATGTAATTACCAGCACGTAAGTAATGGAGACCGGCTGTTTTTAGATTATTGTTATGAAAATATTCTTCCGCATTTTTTATATTTTTTTGAGCGAAACTTTTCCATACATCAACCCAATCAAAAGGTGACATATTAGTCAATTTTAGTAAATTAATGATTGTTTCAATTTCATTCAGAGAAACAGCACCATAGGGTGCCATACCCTTACAAACAAGTGTTGCATTTGACCATTGGAAATTTCCAGGAAATGCATCAGTCCAATTATTTATTTCTTCCATTATTTAAGTGGAGAAAACGGAGTACCTGTCATAATCTTATCTTCTTGGTCAGCAATCATTCCTGCAGTTCTATCTCTGAAATCTGCCCAAGCTGGATCAGCTGCTCTTTTTTTTCTCATTTCATTGAATTCATTCAAGTCTTTGTATTCCCATATGTGAACTATCTGATTTTGTGGTCCAATATCACTTATAAAGTACCCTATTAATTTAAACCCATGTTTATTATTCACGGGCATAGCGTAATCTTCAAAGATCTTTATATATTTGTTCAGCATTCGAGGAACGCAGTTATACGTTCTTATATTATAAATCATATTTTTTACCTCCAAATTTATATTATTTGTCTACAGGTGGCCAAATTCTGTGGCCAATGCTTGGCGATCCTGGTGCGTGAATGGTTTCACCGATAGTTTTTTTACTAAATGGATCAAATTCTCGAACTATATTATTTCTTCTATCTTCATGGGATGTAAATTCATAAAGAACTGAATGTTTTGCCCAACCGACCGTTGAGACCATCTTTCTGGCTCTTATTGCGCCTTTGATTTCTGATACGAATGGCAGTCTTATTTGAGCATACCATTTGCCAATTTCAATTTCATTCTCAACACTAGTCATGTTATAACTTCCCATTTGAATGGCTTGTGCGGGGACTCCACCAGGGGATACCATTCGATAATCAGGCCCTGTAACTCTCTCTTCTTCTATTAAGATTGCCGTTCGTGCTTCTTCTCTTTCGGAGAAACGCTTCTTTGTCTCATCTGATTGATTTTCGGGAAATAAAGGTGAATTTTTTTGATAGTATATATGAGGTGATGTTGCAGCTATAAGACAGATGAATTGGGTACCTTGAGGAATTTTTTCTTTTGTATGTGGAATCTTATCTCTTCTATCTTTGTAATCTAGTTCATCAACTTCATAATGTGCAGCCCATGCGATACCATCATGAGTAATAATTTTTGGAAGATACCTATTATGCAACCACTCTATGTGGTCTTCCCGTTTCTTTTGATCTAAATTATACCAAGTAGCCCATATTCCATTATCCATGTTCATCCCTTTGCTAACAATTAAAATACTAAATTATTGTTTACTTTTCCCTATAATATATTATCACATATTATACTTATATTTTCGATTGTAAATTTGATATTTGTCGTTGTAATATCAAATCATAATTTTTAAAAAAAAATGAACTTAGGAGATTAATTCATGTCAGACATTGGTATTATACCCGTAGATTGGGAAGATAGATTTGACCCACAAAGAATGCTCAGAGAGCGTTTGGATCGTGCGAAAGAGGCTTTAAATAACTCTGAAGCGGATGTTTTATTTGTATTTCGTACTGAGGATGCAAGATATCTAATGGGTTATAGGCATCACCTTGGGCCTGCTTTTATAATGGGTAATGCCGTCGTTGTGCTTGCAAGAGGACATGATCCAATTTTATGGACAATGGACTTCGAGCATTGTAAGCAAAGAATGCCATGGCTGGATGAGCAACAAATACAACCAAGAGCGAACTTCAGAGAAAAAGTGGGTATGAAGCGCTGGGCTGACCAAGTTGAAGGTTTCATAGGATCTCTAAAAGGAAAAACTATTGGTATTGATATCTGGGATCTGAATATGGAAAATGCGATCAAAGAGACATTTCCAGACTCAAAATTTGTTGATGGGTATCAAGGAATTTTGATGCGTGCAAAAGAAATCAAAACTCAAGATGAAATTCATTGCCTAAAGATTGCTAATGCAATGACAGAGGCTGCAATGGATAATGCTATTGATTTTTTGAAGCCAGGTGTCAAAGAATGTGAGGTACTTGCGGTTGCATGGGAAACAATGACAGCTATGGGATCTGAGTGGACCCAATGTTCAAATATTGTAGCATCTGGGCCTTATACTGCTCCATATAGAAGATTTACATCAGATAGAATTATTAGAAATGGTGATCCTGTTATTATTGATATTGGGGCATGCTTTAATGGTTATTACGGTGATCTCACAAGAACTTGGATTTGTGGAAATGTGAAACCAACAGAAGAAATGAAAAAAGTTCATCAAAACTGTTATAATGCTCTCTTTAATGCCGGCGCTGCTGTTAAACCAGGAGCAACAAATGCAGATGTTTTTGCGCAAGCCGATCCTTATGTTTTAGATAGTCTGGGACACGGATCAGGTGTTAATCCATGGGAGGCACCATATTTTTCACCTGCGTCGAAAGATCAGCCTGTTGTACTAAAGGAAGGTATGCAATTTAATCTTGAGCCTTACGCTGGTGTAAAGGGTGTTGGTGGATTTAGGCTTGAAAATGACCATATAGTTACAGCTGATGGTGTAGATATATACACTACATATCCATTCGATGAACGTCTTGTGATTGATGTCCATCCATATGATGTATCTACAGGCAGAACAAGGTAATAATTGTGACTGGAGATCAGGTGGATAAAGTTGGTTCAATTTCCCCAGATTTTAGTCTATCTGGAAAGCTTGCTGTTATAACAGGAGCCAGCACAGGTATTGGTAAGGAAATTGCTCGCGCATTTGCTGCTGCAGGTGCAGAGATAATCGTAACTGCCCGAACCGAAAGTAAGCTCATAGAGCTTAAAAATGAAGTAGAAAATGATGGTGGGAAGTGTGATATCCTGGTCAATGATATCACTGTGGTTGAACAAATCCAACAATTAGCAGATTTTGTGCGTAAAAAATTATCAACTGATGATAAAGATCTCGTTCTTGTCAATAATGCTGGGTTTGGTTTTACCAAGCCAATTGTAGAAGTGACGCAAGAAGATTTTGATTTAATTACTTCAACACATCTGAGAGGAACCTTTTTTTGCTGTCAAAAAATAGGTGAAATCATGCTTGAAAAAGGATATGGCAAAATTATTAATCTCGGTTCAACTTGGGGTTACACCACAGACGCAAAGAAAGCACCATACTGTATGGCGAAAGCTGGTGTTGCACATATGACAAGAGCGATATCTACCGAGTGGGCACCTGTTGGAATTCGCGTGAATACACTAGCACCAACAGGGACAGTTACAGAATTCACTCAAAAGACTTGGGCATCCATGCCAGAGAGAGCGCAGGGTATCTTATCGAGAATAAAGTTGGGTAGATTTGCATACCCATCTGATCATTTAGGTGCTGCAATATTCCTGGCATCAAATGCATCTGATTTTATCACCGGGCAAACAATATACGTCGACGGTGGTTTTACAGCCGCTGGTTGATTAACCATTTACACTTGAAATTATTCTATCCCTAGTAATAGGTAATTGCTTTATTCTTATATTTAGTGCGTAATAGAGAGCATTACTTATTGCCGCTGCAGTTGGTCCATGCGCAGCTTCACCAACTCCAAGGAATGGTTCTTCAGGACGATCAATAATATCTACGGTAATTTTAGGTGTTTGATTAAATTTTATTATTGGATAAGTCTCCCAGTCTTTTGCAAGGATAATTTCTTCATCAAATTTTACTTCTTCTATCAAACTACAACTAGTTGCCTGAATAATGCCACCTTCGATCTGATTTTTGATGCCATCAGGATTTACAATTTCACCCGCGTCAATAACTGCCCAAGCATTGAGTAAGTCAATATGTTCATCAACCCTAATTTCAGCAACAAGAGCACAATATGCGCCGGAGTTTTTGTATCTTGAGAAAGCAAGCCCTTTGTAGGTTCCTGGGTTATTTGATCCCCAATTTGATAATTTACCAACATTTTCAAGTACGGCCGTGATCCTTGGGTCTTTGGAATGCTGAAGCCTAAAATCAAGAGGATCTATGTTTTGTGAGTGTGCAATATCATCCATTAAAGTCTCAATTGCATAAACATTGACGAAAGCTCCAAGACCTCTCATCGCAGAACTTCTCCAAGGCATATCATATACGATTTGTTTTCTAATTCTTATATTTGGAATATCATAGAGCGGCATCGAATTTCTATCTGCTGCGCCTCCTTTTTCTAGCGGTGTATCTATAGGATTTGGGGCTTCAATTGGCGATGATATATGTTCTGCAGCCAATAAATATTCCCCATTTTTTCCACTCGGTCTTTTTACATGTGGTGGACTTTTTACAAGGACATCAAATGAATTGATTTTAGAGTCATTAGAAACTTTGGCATCAATTTTTGTTATCATCGCTGGAGCAAGAGGTGACCATGATAATTCATCAGCCCTAGACCATACAACTCTTACATGTGTTCCTGGAAACTCTTTTGCAACCAGTACCGCATCTAAAACCACATCATCTGCACCATTGTGACCATAGCATCCAGATCCGTGGTAATGTTGAACATCAATATCATCCTCAGGTTTATTAAAAATTGAAGATAAGGTTCTTTTCATAGGGAATACTGCTTGACTATGTGTGTAAACAGATAATTTCTTATCTCCCCAATGTGCAACTGAACAACATGGTCCAATGGATGCATGACACAGATAATTTCTGGAGGTTTCTGTAGATATATCCGAACCAGTTGCGCTTTCAACATCACCTTTGTCTAAGCTGAGCGTGAAAGGTGCATTTGTATTTCTTATATGTTCTAATGGGTCTCCTATATTCAATTTAATATTTGACCATTCACATAAATTATTTACTTTCTCGACAAGCTTTACAGCATGGTGTTCTTTTTCAGTCACAATAGCGACAAATGAACCATTAACTATTAATTTTTTTAAGTTTGGAAGTTTGTTGATGCTATCTGTATCTATTTTGATCAATCTTGATGCAGCTGATGGAGGTCTTATTACCCTTGCATGCAGCATTCCATCAAACTCTAGATCATGAATAAATGTATGTTTCCCTAGAATCTTATCTTTTAGATCAACCCTTTTTATTGGTTTGCCCATCAGCTTCTTTTGATCAGCTGTTTTTGGCTTCATATATAATTCAACACTTTTATCTAGTTTGATATCTTTTGCTAATGTCCAATAAGTTAATTCTGTAGGGGCGCCATTTAAAAATATTTCACCATCTTCAATTTCTAAATTATTTACATCGGATTGTAATAATTCCGCAGCCCTTTCTAGCATAACCATTCGTGCTGCAGAGGCTGCTTTACGTAACGAGATTCCCTCTGTTTGCATTGATTGAGAGCCCGATGTACATCCACCATCGAGTTTATCTTGAGTGTTTCCAGCTGAGATCTCAATTCTCTCTGGGTTGATGTCGAGTTCTTCAGCTGCAATTTGCATAAAAGCAGTATTTATTCCTTGTCCGATTTCAACTTTACCAGAAACCATTCGGACCTTACCATTCTCTTTGAATGTGAACCAATTATCAACATTTGGTGCTGAGTCGAGAGAGTTTGGAAACATATTCATTTTAGGATACCTTCTCTATGTAATTTTCTACTGCTTTTAATATTCTTGATTGAGAGCCACATCTGCAAAGATTTCTATCTAACTGTTCTGCAACTTCATCGACAGTTTGATTTGGATTATTATCAAGTATTGCTTTTATCCGCATTGTTATACCACTCAAACAATAACCGCATTGCCCTGCTTGTTCGTCTATCATTTCTTCCTGAAGAGGGTGAATCCCATTCACTGACAAACCTTCGATTGTTTCAATATTTTTACCATCTGCTGACCATATTGGTGTGTCACACGAGAATATAGGTAACCCATCCATAATAACTGTACAGGCTCCACAGATCCCATCTCCACAGCCAAATTTTGTACCCTTAAGTTTTAGGTCGTTTCTGAGAATGTATAATAATGGTGTATCCTCGTCGGACTCAATTTCGTGGGGTTGTCCATTTACATTTATTTTATATTTATTAGTCAAAGCATGCACCCTATTTGAATTAATGATGTATTTTTTTTATCATAGTGATAAATATATTTACAATATATTTTATAATAACTGTTATTATAAGTTTTTTCTGACTTTTATGAACAATTTTGAGCTAACACTATGACAAATATTGCTTATGTAAATGGTGCTTATGAGAAAATAGAAAATGCAAAAGTTTCTATCATGGATAGGGGTTTGTTATTCGCAGATGGAGTATATGAGGTTGCAGGTGTTTATGATGGAGTTATCATTGACAATGAGTCACACATCTTACGGCTAAAGAGGTCACTAAATGAGATCAAACTAACACTGCCTATAGAATTAGATGAGTTATTACTTGTCCAAAAGAAACTAATTGAAATTAACAAATTAAAAGAAGGTACGCTATATTTTCATGTAACCCGTGGAATTGGTCAAAGTCGTGAATTTGAATTTCCAGAGGGTCAATCGCCAAGCCTAATCATGTTTGTTAATCACAAACAGATAATGGATCTTCCAATTGATAGACTTAATGCAAAAGTTATGACTCTCCCAGATTTGCGATGGAAAAGAAGGGATATTAAATCGATAGCTTTATTGCCACAAGTATTAGCTAAACAGGTCGCGCATGAAAATAACTGTAATGAAGTCTGGATGTATGAGGATGGCTATATCACAGAAGGTGGATCTAGTAATGCATTTATAATTAAAGATAATAAATTAATTAGCAGAAAAAATAATGAAAAGATCTTATCCGGAACTACCAGACAAGCAGTATTGAAATTGCTTGAGCTCGAGGGATTATCTTTCGATGAAAGGCCATTTACCATCGAAGAAGCATATGATGCGGATGAGGCCTTTTATACAAGTGCTTCTGTATTTGTTATGCCTGTTATTTCGATTGATGACAGAGTGATCAACGATGGTATACCAGGAAATCTCACGCTTAAACTGAGAAATCTATATGAAAACTTTGCAAAAAGCTCTATAAAAAAAGAAAAATAGAAAAAAAATGAAATTTGATAAAATTGAAGATGCTATAGAGGCAATAACTCTGGGAGATATGGTTGTAGTAGTAGATGATGATGATCGTGAAAATGAAGGCGATCTGATCATGGCTGCATCATTGGCAACGCCTGAGAAAACCGGATTCATAATACGTCATACAAGTGGAATATTATGTGTTTCAGCTCCTCAAGATATAGCAAGAAAACTCCATCTTGACCCAATGGTATCAGACAATGATGCACCTCTAAGTACTGCTTTTACTATTTCGATTGATTTAAAGAAGGGTTTAACTACAGGCATCTCAGCTACTGAAAGAGCAAATACAATTAGGGCAATGGCAGATGAAAATACAAAGCCTAATGATTTTGTTAGGCCAGGTCATGTATTCCCTCTAATCGCAAGGGAAGGAGGGGTTTTAATGCGATCTGGACATACAGAAGCAGCAAGTGATTTGGCAAAATTGGGTGGTTTACCTCCTGTAGGTTTATTATCTGAACTAATGAACGATGATGGGACCGTGAAAAGGGGCGAGGAAGTGTTTAATTTTGCAAAGGAACATAATTTAAAAATTATTTCGGTTGCTGACATCATTGAATACAGAGAGCAAAGAGAGCAACTTGTAAAAAGAATTAGTGAAACAAAAATAAATACGTCAATTGGCGAAGCAACGATAATTACCTACAACACAATATTTGATGATGTTGAGCATTTAGCATTGCTCTTTGGGGATATTTCGAATGGGGATAATATTCCAACAAGAATTCATAGAGAGAATATTGTTAAAGACGTATTTCAAGAAGATAATCTGATTGCGGCTGCATTAAATCATCTGCACCATAAGGGCAGAGGTGTTATACTTTATCTAAGGGAAGGTGCCATTGGAGTGCAGGCAGAGAATAAAAAATCAGGAAGTGAGAATATTAGAGAAGAGCAATGGAGAGACATAGGTCTTGGCGCTCAAATTCTTAGAGATTTAAATATATCATCTATTGAGTTGCTCTCATCAACAACAAGTCATTTTGTTGGTTTATCTGGTTTTGGCATAGAAATTAACTCTAGGTTGCCAATAAAAAACTGAGTGGAATATTTTCCAATGACAAGAGATGCAAATTTAAAAGTAAGAGTAAAATCTGCCAAGGGAAGAAAGCTATCATCCACAAGGTGGTTAGAGCGTCAATTAAACGATCCCTTTGTAAGAGAAGCAAATAGACTTGGGTATAGATCACGCGCGGCTTTCAAAATACAAGAAATTCATGAAAAATTTAATATTTTTCAACCAGGGCAATGCGTTCTGGATTTAGGTGCAGCGCCGGGTGGCTGGAGCCAAATTGCTGCTCAATATGTGAATAAAGGACAACAACGTGGGCAAGTGTTGGCAGTGGATATATTGCCAATAAACTCCCTATCAGAGGTTGACTCTATGCAATTAGATATTTTTCAAGAGGATAGTCTAGATTTAATCAAGGCAAAAATGATAAAGCCAGAAGCTGACATCATACTATCAGATATGGCTCCATCAACTACAGGTCATAAGTCTACGGATCATCTTAGAATTATAGCACTATTGGAGAATGCGCTGGATATTACAGAGAATCTACTTGCAGATGGAGGAGTTTTTGTTGGTAAGGTTTTTCGTGGTGGAACAGAAAGTGATATTCTGAAAAGAATGAAAATTAAGTTCCAAAATGTGAGACATATAAAACCTAAATCAAGCAGAGCAAATTCTACTGAGTTATATGTTGTGGGATTAAATTACAGAAAATAATAATTTTGTTATGAATTTTTACCTTTCCATATATCAAAATGGATGATAAATATAAATATGTTTGTTGAAGCCCTTACATTTGATGATGTTCTTATAAAACCTTGTGCATCAAGTGTGCTTCCAAATGAGACAAACATCTCTACAAACCTTACAAAATCTATAAAATTAAATATTCCCATAATATCGAGTGCTATGGACACTGTTACAGAAGCTAAATTAGCTATAGCAATGGCTCAAGCTGGTGGTATTGGGGTCATTCACAGGAATTTAGAACCAGAAGTTCAGGCTGCTGAAGTTGCTCAAGTTAAAAAGTTCGAATCAGGGATGGTTGTTAACCCCGTAACCATTAATCAAACCGCAAAACTCAAAGAAGCAATTAATTTAATGCAATCAAATTCAATTTCAGGGATACCAGTTGTTACAAAAGATAATAAGCTTGTTGGGATTTTAACAAATAGAGATGTTAGATTCGTCACAGACTTCAATTTACCTGTGAGTGAATTAATGACAAAAGATAAAATTATTACTGTCAAAGAAGATGTCACAACTGATGAAGCTAAAGCTCTTTTGCATAAATACAGAATTGAAAAGCTGATCGTTGTAGACAGTGATTATAAATGTATTGGTTTGATTACTGTCAAAGATATTGAAAAGGCAAAGCTCTATCCGGACGCCAGTAAAGACGCATATGGGAGACTAATTGTAGGTGCAGCAACCACTGTAGGCAAGAAGGGAATGGAAAGAACTGAAATGCTCATTGATGCAGGGGTAGATCTTGTTGTTGTAGATACAGCTCATGGTCATTCCTCACGGGTAATAAAAGCTGTCGAGGATGTTAAAAAGAAGTATGATATACAAGTCATTGCAGGAAATATTGCTACAAAAGAAGCGGCTAAAGCACTTGTTGATGCTGGTGCTGATGCAGTCAAGGTAGGCATTGGGCCTGGTTCGATATGCACAACAAGAGTTGTTGCTGGGATTGGCGTGCCTCAGTTCAGTGCTATATTGGAAACTGCTGAATATCTGAACAAAGTAAAAGTGCCGTTGATTGCGGATGGAGGGATAAAATTTTCAGGTGATCTTGCTAAAGCGATTGCTGCTGGAGCAAGTGCTGCAATGATAGGTTCTCTCTTTGCTGGAACTGATGAAAGCCCAGGGGAAATATTCTTATATCAAGGTAGAAGTTATAAATATTACAGAGGAATGGGCTCCTTGGGGGCAATGGCAAGAGGATCAGCTGATAGATATTTTCAAGAAGAGGTAAGGGATTCTCATAAGTTAGTGCCTGAGGGAATAGAAGGTCAGGTTCCATATAAAGGTCCTCTGTCAGGTGTTATTCATCAATTGACAGGTGGGCTAAGAGCCTCAATGGGTTATACGGGAGCCAAGACTCTTAACGATTTTAGAAAAAATGCTGTTTTCTTAAAAATATCAAGCGCAGGTCTTAAAGAAAGCCATGTACATGATGTGCTTATTACACGTGAATCACCTAATTACCCATCAGTACGTTGAAGCTATCGTCCCAAATACAATCATCAATTGAAATTTTAGAGCAGATCTTAAATAGGCATAGAACTGTTCCAAGTGTGATGAAGGAGTGGGGTGTAAATAATAGGTATGCTGGGG
>JAYPSX010000018.1:0-12033 GCA_038133315.1 Hyphomicrobiales bacterium | reverse complement strand
ATATCCTTTAACTCTTCTATCGCTTTATTTGTTATTTCTCCAAATACAACTCTTTTGTATAACCATAGTGCGTATGCAGCTGATAATATCACACCAGTTGTGGCAAAAATTGCGACATAAATATTTACCTTAAACACACCAATTAAAGATAAGAATTCTCCGACAAACCCACTTGTTCCAGGTAGTCCAATATTCGCCATTGTAAAAATAAGGAATAAAGCTGCAAAAACTGGCATTTTTTTAACAACACCACCATATACACTTATCTCTCTTGTGTGAAGACGATCATATACAACTCCAACTGAAAGAAATAAAGCTGATGATATTAGACCATGACTTAGCATTTGGAAAATTCCCCCTTGAATACCCTGATCTGTAAATGTGAAAATACCCATCGTAACGAACCCCATGTGAGCGACAGATGAGTATGCTATTAACTTCTTTATGTCTTCTTGGGCAATAGCAATAAATGAAGTGTAGATAATGGCTATTATTGAGAGCACAAAAACAAAATCCATAAAAACAAATGATCCAACAGGAAATAATGGAATTGAGAATCTTAAAAGTCCATACCCACCCATTTTCAAGAGAACACCAGCTAGTATTACAGATCCAGCAGTAGGTGCTTCAACGTGAGCATCTGGCAGCCATGTATGAACTGGGAACATTGGCATTTTTACTGCAAATGAAATAAAGAAAGCTAACCACAGCCATGTTTGAATTGAATAATCAAAGAGGTACCCATTCAATTCAACAATATCAGTGGTACCTGTAATTATGTATATGTATATGATGGCTATTAACATTAAAACCGAACCACTTAGAGTGTATAAAAAGAACTTAAATGTTGCATAAACACGCCTTGGACCACCCCAAACACCAATAATCAAAAACATAGGAATTAGGCAAGCTTCAAAAAATAGATAAAAAACAACTAGATCAAGGGCACAGAAGACACCGATCATCAGTGTTTCCAAGATTAGAAAAGCGATCATGTATTCTTTTACTTTTTCCTTTATTGAATCCCAACTGGTGAGGACACAAAATGGTATAAGGAAGGTTGTAAGTATGATTAAGAAGACAGATATACCATCCACGCCAACATGATAGGTAATATTGTCGGAGAGCCAATAATATTGTTCTACGTATTGGAAAGAAGAGGTAAGTTTATCAAAATTAATCCACAATAATAATGAAACAATGAAGTTTACAATACTTGTATATAGGGCAACAGTTTTTATATTTCTTTTTCCAATATCATCATTACTATTTATGAGTAAGATTGTAATACTACCAAATATTGGAATTAATAATAAGGTTGATAAGATTGGCCAGAACATACTATCAACCCCTTCCTATAATAATGTAAAAAGTTATAAATATTGACAGTCCAATAATCATAGAAAATGCATAGTGGTAAATTAAACCTGATTGTAATTGAACCATTTTTTTAGTAACGCGAACAACTTGTTCTGAAATGCCGTCAGGTCCGTATTTATTAATAATATTTTCATCTCCAGCTTTCCAGAATAACCTTCCAATTCTTACAGCTGGTTTTACAAATAAGAAATCGTATATTTCATCAAAATACCACTTATTAAGAAGGAAGTTGTATAGGACTTCTTGATCCCTAGCAATCTTAGAAGGGATATTTGGTTTTCTAATATAAAAATAGTAAGCCAATGATAACCCAAGAACCATCATTAGGGTTGGAGTCCATTTAACTATGGTCGGAACATAATGAAGGTCCTTTAGAATATGGTTTTCTTTTAAGATATAGATTGAACCTGCCCAAAATTCTTTAAAGTCATGGTAAATAAATGAGTCATAGAATAAATAACCAGATAGAATAGCACCAAGCACCAACACTATTAAAGGAACTAACATAATATTTGGACTCTCATGGATGTGAGACATCACATCTTGCGAGGCTCTTGGTGTTCCGTGAAATGTCATAAATACAAGCCTCCATGAATAAAAAGAAGTCATGAATGCTGCGAGGACAAGCATTGTGAAAGCGTAAGAACTTATAGCAAGATTAGTTGCAAAAGCAGCTTCAACAATTGCATCTTTTGAATAGAATCCTGCCATTCCAAATATTCCAGGTATACCAAAACCAGTTAAAGCAAGAGTCCCAACTAGCATTAAGACATAAGTTTTTGGAATATGTTTTCTTAATCCACCCATATATCTCATATCTTGTTCGTTTGACATGGCGTGGATTACAGAACCAGCACCCAAGAATAATAATGCTTTAAAAAATGCGTGTGTGAATAGATGAAAGATACCCACTTGGTATGCACCCAAACCTAGTGCAACAAACATATATCCTAATTGCGAGCAAGTTGAATATGCTATTACTCTTTTAATGTCATTTTGTACAAGTGCAACAGAAGCAGCGAAGATTGCAGTTGTTGCTCCTATAAAGACAATAAATGACATAACATTTGGAGCCATTTCATATAGTGGAGAACACCTTGCTACTAGGAACACTCCCGCTGTTACCATTGTAGCCGCATGAATAAGCGCTGATACAGGTGTAGGACCTTCCATAGCATCAGGCAACCATGTATGTAAAAAGAATTGTGCAGACTTACCCATCGCTCCGATGAATAATAGAATGCAAATAAATGATATTGAATTGAATGAATATCCTAGAATGTAAATGTTTTGGTCTGTCATGTATTTCACATTAGAGAAAACATAATCAAAATCTAATGATCCAAATATGAAGAATATACAAAATATTCCCAATGCAAAACCAAAGTCACCAACCCTATTAACTATGAATGCTTTCATAGCAGCATTATTTGCACTTTCTTTATGATGCCAAAAACCAATTAATAAATAAGAAGCTAAACCAACACCTTCCCAACCAAAAAATAATTGCATAAAGTTATTTGAGGTAACTAACATTAGCATTGCAAATGTAAATAATGACAGATAAGAAAAGAACCTTTGCCTTGATGGATCTTCATGCATATATCCAATTGAATAGAAATGTACAACCGCAGATACGGTATTAACTACCACCAACATTACAGCAGTTAATGTATCTATTCGTATGGACCAACTTAGGTCAAGATTACCCGATGTAAGCCATTTTAATATAATAACGACATCATCATTAGCACCATTAACCCATCCAACATCAGCTAGCACAATCCATGATAAAATTGCTGAAATGCTTACCAATGAGGAAGTTAAGATTTCAGAACTCCTTGCCCCAATTGTTTTACCAAATAATCCTGTTATTAGTGCACCAATCAGTGGTAAAAAAACTATAGAGGAATAGATCATTATTATCCTTTCATCTCATTAATATCTTCTACAGAAATTGAGCCTTTATTCCTAAAATAAATTACAAGAATAGCCAGACCTATAGCAGCTTCTGCAGCAGCAACGGTTAATATGAGAAGAGAAAAAATCTGCCCCATAATGTCATTTAGATAAGATGAAAATGCAACAAAATTTATGTTGACTGCTAACAACATTAGTTCAATAGACATCAAAATAATTATTATATTTTTCTTGTTAAGGAATACTCCAAATATACCAATGACAAATAGTATTGAGGCAAGAACAAGATAGTGGTTTATTGCAATCATATGCCACTCCCTGGTTTGACATCAATATTTTTTATAGATTCTTTTGGATCTCTATCCACCTGAACTGAAATATTTTGCCTCTTAGCAGAGGGTCTGTGGTTGACTGTTAAAACGATCGCACCGATCATGGATGCCAATAATATCAAACCTGCCAGTTGAAAAAAGAGGATATTTTCTGTGTAAAGCACCATCCCAAGCATTTCTGTATTGCTTATTTGTTCAATATTTTCAGTACTATATGATATTGACTTAACATCATCTCTATTCCAAGTGAATAGAACTAGGATTAACTCCGCAAGTACTATGAACCCAATTGTCATACCAATTGGCAAATAACTTATCACTGATGTAGTAATTGATTTGAACTCAACATCAAGCATCATAACCACAAAGAGGAATAATACTGCCACCGCTCCGACATATACTATTACCAATATAAATGCTAGAAACTCAGCTCCAAGTAGCAAGAAAATACCAGCTGAATTAAAAAAACAAAGAATTAGAAAAAGTACAGAATGAACTGGATTGCGTGATAAAACCACCATAAAGGCAGAAGCAATCATTATGAATGAAAATATGTAGAATAATGTGCTAACTACTATCATTGTTTACCTATACTTAGCATCTAATTCAATATTCTTTGAGAGCGATTCTTCCCAACGATCGCCATTGGCAAGAAGTTTTTCTTTGTCGTAATACAATTCCTCTCTTGTTTCAGTCGCAAATTCAAAATTTGGACCTTCCACAATTGCATCGACGGGGCAAGCTTCTTGACAATACCCACAATATATACATTTAACCATATCAATGTCGTAACGAGTTGTTCTTCTTGTCCCATCCTTTTCACGTGGACCAACCTCAATTGTAATAGCTTGAGCTGGGCATATTGCTTCACACAGCTTGCAGCCAATACATCTTTCTTCACCATTTGGATAGCGTCTAAGTGCATGTTCGCCTCTAAATCTTGGAGAAATTGAACCTTTTTCAAAAGGATAGTTTATTGTTGCTTTTTTGCTAAAGAAATATCTCATAGCCAATCTGAATGCTTTCAAGAACTCAATCAATAAAAAGCTTCTTATAATTCTTAGTGTTTTATTCATATCCTATCCAATTCAAATCATACAAAAACTACATATGTTGCTGTTAGAGCAACCATTAACAGTGATAGCGGTAGAAAAACTTTCCAACCAAGTCTCATTAATTGGTCGTATCTATACCTCGGAACCATTGCCTTAACCATTGCAAAAAGAAAAAACATAAAACAAACTTTTAAGACAAACCACACAAACCCTGGGATAAAATCTAAAAATGGGAATATTGGTAACCATCCTCCCAAAAACAATATTGTTCCAAAAGCACACATGAGAACAATTGAAACATACTCACCCAACATAAACATTAGGTAAGGTGTGGATGAATATTCTACCATAAAGCCTGCAACAAGTTCTGACTCAGCTTCTGGAAGATCAAATGGTGGTCTATTTGTTTCAGCTAATGCCGAGATAAAAAAGACAACAAACATTGGAAATAGTGGAATAAAATACCAATTGAGGAAACCATAATTACCAGCTTGAGCATTCACAATATCACTTAAATTTAGTGAACCACTCAGAAGGATCACTGTAATTATTACAAAACCTATTGACACCTCATATGATACCATCTGAGCGGCTGATCTGAGCGCACCTAAAAATGGGTATTTTGAATTTGACGCCCACCCCCCCATGATAATCCCATAAACACCAAGGGATGATATTGCTAATATATAGAGTATACCAATGTTAATATCAGCAAGCACAACACCAGCGTCAAATGGAATTACAGCCCAAGCGGATATTGCAAATACTGTTGTTACAAAAGGAGCTAGAAGAAAAACAACTTTATCAGCATTATACGGAATAATTACTTCTTTAAGGACAAATTTTAAAAGATCAGCAAATGACTGCAGTAGTCCAAAAGCACCCACTACATTTGGCCCCCTTCTCATCTGCACAGCAGCCCAAATTTTTCTATCTGCCAATAGTAAAAAAGCTATTGTTATCAACAAAGCCGTAATGAGAAATACACTTTTGAAAGCAATGATCAATACAGGAATTAGATAATTTACAAAAAGGCTATCCATTGATATTACCGTTACTCTTTTTTTGCATACTGCACTCAGCCATTATTCTACTGGCTCTTGCAATTGGATTTGTAAGATAAAAATCTTTAATTGAATTCTCAAATTCTATATCATTCAGTTTTGGATTTTTAATTTCAATTTTTGATAACTGTGAAGAGTCAGCAGTTTGAATTACATCAACATCTTCAAATATAGGAACTTGCTTTTGTAAATCTCTTCTCACATCGGTAAAACTTACAAAGTTCAATGACTTCTTGAATCGTTTTGATAACTCAATAATAATCTTCCAGTTATCTTTTGCATCACCTGGTGGAAAAACAGCTCTATTTATTTGCTGTAATCTTCCTTCTGTATTCATAAAAAAGCCATTCTTTTCCGTGTAACACGCACCTGGCAGGATGACATCAGCAGAATTTGCGCCTTTGTCTCCGTGACTTCCAATATAAACTTTATATTTGTTATCTGCATCGATCTCATCTGCATCCATTAAAAATAACAGATCTACATTTTTCGAATTAGCAATATATTTTGCATTCTTTTTTGAATCTTCAGGCAAGAATCCTAAATCTAAACCAGCAACCCTTGATGCGCTTTTATGAAGAACAGCAAGACCATTCCAATCATCTCTGATAGAATTTGTTTTCTTAGCCAATTCAACAATATGGGATAATAAATCTTCAGAGTCATCACGCGTAAAAACATCATCGCCAATGAGCCAAATAATATTATTACAATTATTTATATCCATATTTTTTAAATTTAACTGGTTAGGGGATTTACCGAGATGAATGTAATCATATGTAAGGTCATTTTCCTGACCTATATTAAAAATTCTCAGATTCCCAGTGAGCCACCTCTTTCGAATCCTTGCATTTAAAACAGGTGATTCCATTCTTGGATTTGAGCCAATTATTACAAGACCATCTGCTTCTTCTATTCCTGATATACTAGGATTGAATATATATGACGCACGACCAAATTTATTAGTTATGTATGAACCATCTTGCCTGCAATCGTATAAATCGGAACCCAACTTACCTAATAGTAATTTCATCAGATGCATTTCTTCAGCAGTTGTCATATCTCCAGCTATTGCGCCAATTTTTGATGGTTTTGTTTGTTTAACTAACTCAACAACCTTATTTAAAGCTTCATCCCATGTAGCTTGAACTAACTTGCCATCTTTACGTATATATGGCGCATCAATCCTTTGTGATTTTAGACCATCCCATATGAAACGTGTTTTATCTGAGATCCATTCTTCATTAATATCTTCATTGTAACGAGGCATAATTCTTAAAACCTCAGTTCCTTTTGAGTCTATTCTAATATTTGAACCCAATGCATCCATAACATCTATTGACTCGGTTTTTGTTAACTCCCATGGCCTAGCTTTGAATTCATAAGGTTTTGATGTAAGGGCGCCAACTGGACATAGATCAATTACATTACCTTGTAATTCTGATGACATACCTTTTTCTAAATATGTTGTAATCTCCATATTCTCACCGCGATGGATTGCGCCAAGTTCACCAGTTCCAGCCACTTCGGATGTAAATCTAACACACCTAGTGCAATGTATACATCTTGTCATTGTTGTTTTTACTAGAGGGCCGATGTCCTTGTTATCAACGGCTCTCTTATTTTCTTTGTATCTGCTTTTATTTATTCCATAGTGTAATGCTTGATCTTGTAAATCACATTCACCGCCTTGATCACAAATTGGACAATCAAGAGGATGATTAACAAGCAAGAATTCCATAGCACCTTTTCGGGCATGGTGTACTGAGTCAGTATTGGTGAATACTTCAGGCAACTCTCCATTCGGTCCAGGCCTTAAATCACTTAATGCAAAATGACAAGATGCGACTGGTTTTGGTGCGCCTTTAACCTCAACCAAACACATTCTGCAGTTTCCAGCAATTGATAGCTTGTCATGATAACAGAATCTAGGAACCTCTATATCGGCAAGTTCAAGTGCTTGGATTAATGTTAAATTATCCTCAAATTCAAATTCATTACCGTTTATTAATATCTTTTTTGACATATAATTTTAACCTATTTAGTCAGTCTGTTTTCTATTTCAGGTCTGAAATGCCTTATTAAACCTTGAATTGGCCATGCAGCTGCATCACCCAAGGCGCATATTGTATGCCCTTCTACTTGTTTCGTGACTTCTTGTAACATATCAATTTCATCGACTGAAGCATCACCCTTAACCATTCTATCCATAACTCTCCACATCCAGCCAGTTCCCTCGCGACAAGGCGTGCATTGACCGCAACTTTCGTGTTTATAAAAATAACTTAATCTAGCGATTGCATTAACTATGTCTGTTGATTTATCCATTACAATTACTGCAGCAGTACCAAGTCCAGATTTTAACTCTTTGAGAGTATCAAAATCCATCGAAAGGTTTTGACATTGATCTGCTGGCAGACAAGGCACAGATGAACCACCAGGAATGACTGCAAGAAGATTGTCCCATCCACCCCTAACACCGCCCGCATGTTTTTCAAGAAGCTCTTTCAATGAGATACCCATTTCTTCTTCTACATTACAAGGGGTATTAACATGTCCTGATATACAAAAGAGTTTTGTACCAGTGTTGTTAGGTTTACCTAATGAAGAAAACCAACCGGCACCTCTTCTTAAAATTTCAGGAGCTACAGATATAGACTCAACGTTATTAACTGTGGTTGGACAACCATAAAGTCCACAATTTGCAGGAAATGGTGGCTTAAGTCGAGGCATGCCTTTTTTTCCTTCAAGACTTTCTAGAAGAGCTGTTTCTTCTCCACAAATATATGCCCCAGCACCATGGTGTACATAAATATCAAAATCCCATCCTGATTTACATGCATTTTTACCAACTAAACCCGCTTCGTAAGCCTCATCAATTGCTTTTTGAAGCGCTATCCTCTCATTAACATATTCACCCCTGACATAAACATAACAGGCGTGGGCACTCATAGCATATGAAGCAAGCAAACATCCTTCGATAAACTGATGCGGTTCGTGTCTTAATATTTCCCTATCTTTACAAGTTCCAGGTTCTGATTCATCAGCGTTGACAACTAAATAATGAGGCCTATCACCGACCTCTTTGGGCATAAATGACCACTTTAATCCCGTTGGGAAACCAGCACCACCTCTACCTCTCAAGCCAGATGCCTTCATTTCTTCTATGATCCAGTCCTTACCTTTGTCCATAAGGATTTTGGTTGAGTCCCAATTCCCTCTTCTGAGAGCTGATTTTAAATCCGGGCTGTTATGACCATATATATTGGTAAATATTCTATCTTCTAATTTTAGCATTATTATACACTTAACCCTGGTTTGTTTCGACGTTTTGCAATATTTTCAATTTCTTTGTCTGTTTGAGTTTGCACATTATTATCAACTGGTTCAGATGAAATTCTCTTTTTATACGATCCTACTTTTGGATTTTTGCTATTTCTTAGATCATTTAAAATATTTTTAAGGTCTGCAGCATCCAGATCTTCATAATAATCATCATTTATTTGAATTACTGGGGCGTTACAACAAGCCCCCAAACACTCCACTTCAACCCATGAAAATAAATCATCCGCAGTTACAGTATTTTGTTCACCAATTTCATTTTGGAGTATTTTTTTCAGTTCATTGGAGCCAGATAACATACATGGTGTAGTTCCACACATCTGCAGGTGATATTTTCCCACTGGTTTGAGATTGAACATAGTATAAAAAGTTGCGATTTCCATGACTCTTATATGTGAGATATCCAAATATTCTGCAATGTAATCGATAACCTCTGGTGAGAGCCATCCTTCGTTTTGTTTTTGAGCAATCCATAAAAGTGAAATTATTGCAGATCCTCCTCGTCCTTCTGGATATTTTTTAATTTCAGTTTCTGCAATTTTTAGATTTTCTTTTGTGAATGAAAATTTTTTATTATTTAATTCAGACATTTATGAACTACCTATCAACTTCCCCAAAGACTATATCAAGTGAACCTAATACTGCTGAAACATCTGCAAGCATATGACCTTTGCACATATAATCCATAGCTTGTAAATGCGCAAAGCCAGGAGCCCTAATTTTACATCTATATGGTTTATTAGAGTCATCAGACACAAGGTATACGCCAAACTCACCCTTTGGTGCCTCTACTGCACGATAGACTTCACCTTTTGGAACATGATACCCCTCAGTATACAATTTAAAATGATGAATTAACGCTTCCATGGAAGCTTTCATCTCAGCACGTTTAGGCGGAAATAATTTATTATTTTGGGTTGATACAGGTCCAGGTTCATTTCTCAAAATATGTATACATTGTTTCATAATTCTTAGAGATTGTTTCATCTCTTCTACCCTTAATAGATACCTATCATAACAATCACTATTCTTACCAACAGGTATCTCAAATTCTAGTTCCGAGTATATTTCGTAAGGTTGTGATCTCCTTAGATCCCAAGGCAACCCTGTTCCCCTTATCATAACTCCAGAAAAACCCCACAACTGTGCATCTTCTTGGCTAATGATCCCAATATCTACATTTCTTTGTTTGAAGATTCTGTTATCAGTTAAAAGATTTTCTATGTCACTTATGACTGCGGGATGGCTTTCAATAAAAGCATCTATATCATCAATCAAATCTTCTGGTAAATCTTGATGCACCCCTCCAGGTCTGAAGTATGCTGCATGCATCCTACTTCCGGATGCACGTTCATAGAAACACATCAGCTTTTCTCTTTCTTCGAATCCCCAAAGTGGTGGAGTGAGTGCACCAACATCCATAGCTTGCGTTGTAATATTTAACAGGTGAGAGAGCAATCTACCGATCTCTGAGTATAGTACCCTAATTACTTGACCTCTTCTTGGCACATCAATTTTTAGTAAACTTTCAACTGCCAAAGAAAATGCATGTTCCTGATTCATAGGCGCAACATAGTCTAACCTATCAAAATATGGAACTGCTTGCGTATAGGTTTTATGCTCTATTAGTTTTTCAGTTCCTCTATGCAATAAGCCAATATGTGGATCAACCCTATCAACAATTTCACCATCTAATTCGAGAACCAATCTCAAAACACCGTGAGCGGCTGGATGCTGAGGTCCAAAATTAATCGTGAATGTATTATCTTTTGTTCCATTACTCATCTTTGTTTACAATCCCTTTGTCATCTTCTTGAGTGTCTCCTAACCATGGGCTTTGGAAATCAAAATCCCTAAACTCTTGACCCAATTCAACAGGCTCTTGAACAATTCTCTTTTGCGAGTCGTCATATCTAACTTGGGTGTATCCTGTAAGTGGAAAATCTTTACGAAGTGGAAATCCTTGGAAATTATAATCAGTGAGCATTCTCCTCAGATCTGGATGATTGCTGAAGTTTATTCCATATAAATCATAAGCTTCCCTTTCATACCAATCGGCAGCAGGAAAAATACTAACTATAGACTGAATGGAGTCATTTTCTTCAATTGACGCTTTGATTCGTATTCTCTTATTCTTTTTCATAGATAAAAAATGATAGACTACATCAAATCTTTTATTTCGGTTTGGGTAATCAACTCCACAAATATCAATGAATGTAGTAAACTGAAAATCTCTAGAGTCCTTGAGAAACTTAACAAGGTCAGTAATAATTTCTGGGTTAATATTAATAGAGAAATCAGGTTTTAGATTAAAATTTAGAATATTTTTTTTATATCTATTCTTCAGAGACTGATATATGTCTTCATCTGAAATATTTTCATTATTTGTATCAGGCATCTATGATCTCTATTATCTATTAATATTACCGGTTCTTCTGATTTTTCTTTGTAACTGAAGTATACCGTATAATAGAGCTTCAGCAGTTGGAGGACATCCAGGTACATATACATCAACCGGAACAATTCTGTCACAACCCCTAACAACAGAATAAGAATAATGATAATAACCACCACCATTAGCACAACTACCCATTGAAATTACGTAACGTGGCTCAGGCATTTGGTCGTATACTTTTCTCAAAGCTGGAGCCATCTTGTTTGTTAATGTCCCAGCTACGATCATTAAATCAGATTGTCTTGGTGATGCTCTTGGCGCAGTTCCAAATCTTTCAAGATCGTATCTTGGCATTGATGCTTGCATCATTTCAACAGCGCAGCAGGCAAGACCAAATGTCATCCACATTAGTGAACCTGTACGCGCCCAATTAATTAGCTCATCGACACTGGTTAAAAGAAACCCTTTATCTGATAATTCACCGGACAGTTCTTTAAAATAATCATCCTGATTTATAACCTGATCTTGTAAGCTCATATCAATCC
>JAYPSX010000017.1:0-12042 GCA_038133315.1 Hyphomicrobiales bacterium | reverse complement strand
CATCATAATTTTCTTGATAATCAATACAATCCTTATCAATATCACCGAGCATAAGGGTTGTGATTTTTTCTAATCTACATTCAGTGTACCTCATAGCAGCCGGCCTATCTCCATCAATAGAACCAAAATTACCCTGTCCTTCAATAAGAGGGGCCATCATAGAAAATGGCTGTGCCATTCTTACAAGAGATTCATAAACAGCTGAATCACCGTGAGGATGATATTTACCAATCACATCACCAACGACACGAGCAGATTTTCGATAAGGCTTATTGTAATCTAGCCCCATTTGACTCATTGAATATAAGATTCTTCTATGTACTGGTTTAAGCCCATCTCTTACGTCAGGAATTGCCCTTGAGACGATTACACTCATTGCATAGTCGAGATAAGAAGTACTCATCTCATTTTCAATTGTTACAGGAAGTATACCTGAGGGGGAATCTGGTTCTTTTTTGTTTTCGTCTTCAGACAATTTATTATTCCAATATTACGAATCAATGACTTATTAGTATTCTAACAATTTTTAGGTAGCTATAGAATGAATTATTTTTTAAGAAATACAACTTCTTGTTGAGTATTAACCAGCTTGAATAAATTAATAATTATTCTTTGACTAAAATGGTATTTCATCGTCAAACTCATCAGCAATCTCATCTGAAGATGTGGATGATGTTTGATTAAATTGATCTATCTGGCTTGATGAACTGCTTGGTATTGAGGAAGAACCATCACCTGATGAGTCTAAAATAGTAAGATTACCAGAATAATTCTGCAAAACGATTTCTGTAGTATATCTTTCTTGCCCTGATTGATCTTGCCATTTTCGTGTTTGTAATTGACCTTCAAGATAGACTCTCGAGCCTTTTTTTACATATTGTTCTACGACTTTGGATAAGCCTTCATTGAAGATTACTACGCGATGCCATTCTGTTCTTTCTTTTCGTTCATTAGTATTTTTGTCACGCCATGTATCTGAAGTTGCCAAACTAAAGCTAACCACACTCCTACCATCTTGTGTTGTTCTGATTTCTGGATCATTACCTAATCTTCCAATTAATAAAACTTTATTTAAACTACCAGCCATCTGAATTCTCCTATTTTTTTTATGATAATATGAAATTAATCACTTTAATAATTAATAATAATCATTAAGTTATTATATTGTTGAAACTTATAGTTATACTTATGAATGAATCCATAAAAAAATTTATAAAGTTAGTTGGTGCTTCAGAACACAATCTTAAAAATATAAACGTAGAAATACCAAAAGAAAAACTTGTTGTATTTACGGGTTTGTCAGGTTCTGGAAAATCTAGTCTAGCTTTTGATACTATTTACGCCGAAGGTCAACGGCGATACGTTGAGAGTTTATCATCATATGCAAGACAGTTTCTTGAAATGATGGATAAACCAAATGTAGAGAGTATTGAAGGATTATCTCCATCAATTTCAATTGAACAAAAAACAACATCAAGAAATCCTCGCTCCACTGTCGGAACTGTAACTGAAATATATGATTATTTAAGAGTTTTTTTTGCAAGAGTTGGTGTGCCCTACTCACCAGCTACAGGACTCCCAATCGAAGCCCAAACTGTCTCAGACATGGTTGATAGGATCTTAGCTTTAGATAAAGATCAAAGAATTGCAATATTATCCCCAATTGCTAAAGAAAAAAAAGGTGAATTTCAAAGCGAACTATTAAAAATCAAAAAAGATGGTTTCCAGAGGGTAAAAGTTGATGGAAAATTTTACACAATTGACCAAGTGCCAAAACTTCAGAAAAATTTTAAACATGATATTGATATTGTAATAGATAGATTGGTCACGGGTACAATTGATACTATAAGATTAGCAGACTCTATAGAAACAGGCTTAAAACATTCTAACGAACAAATAATTATAGAATTTGTTGATCAACCTACATCAAATGATAAAAATAATTCAAGAAATGATACGCATAAGCGTATTATATTTTCAACAAGGTATGCTTGCCCTGTTTCGGGCTTCAGTTTAGGTGAAATTGAACCAAGACTTTTTTCATTTAATAGTCCAGTTGGAGCCTGTAAAGGTTGTGACGGTATTGGTCATGTATATTCCGCAGATGCAAAAAAAATCATCCCAAATCCTGAATTATCGATACTCGATGGTGCAATCAAACCATGGGCAAATATTTCAAGTACATTATTAAATGATACTTTAAATAGCTTTTCTAAAAATTTAAAATTTGATCTAAGAACTCCTTGGAAAGACCTTGACTCCGGTGTTAAGTCTTTGCTTTTATTTGGTACACAAAAAGAAAATATAGAATTCACCATTAATCACGGCAAGGATCAACTTAATACTTCAAAGCCATTTGAAGGCATCATTCCAAATTTAAATAGGGCTTTAAAACAAGCTAAATCTCGATTTAGATATAGAGAGTTATTTAGATATCAAACATTGCAACCATGCAGTGTCTGCAATGGCAAAAGATTAAATAATGATGCTCTCAGTGTTAGGATTAACGGACTAGACATAAGTCAATTAACTGAAATGTCCATTAAAGAATGTAGGGATTGGATGTCTATAGTTATTGATCAACTGAATAAAAATAAAAAAATTATTGCACAGCCATTAATTAAAGAAATTTTAGATAGGCTAAATTTTTTGATTGAAGTTGGTCTTGATTATTTAACTTTATCAAGATCATCTGGAACATTGTCGGGAGGAGAAGCACAAAGAATTAGGTTAGCAAGTCAAATTGGATCAAAATTAACTGGCGTCATATATGTCCTTGATGAACCATCTATAGGACTTCATCAAAGAGACAATGGTAGACTTCTCAAGACACTTGCATCCCTTCGTGATCTTGGAAATACAGTAATAGTTGTTGAACATGATGAAGAAGCTATTACATCCGCAGATTTCATACTTGATATTGGACCAGGTGCAGGCGTGAATGGTGGAAATATAACTGCACAAGGAAATATTGATGATATTAAGAAAAACGAAAATTCTATAACTGGAAAATATCTAAGTAGGGAGCTTTCAATTAAAATCCCAAAAAAAAGAAGAACATCCAATAAATTTATTAAGCTGGTCGGCGCATCTGAAAATAATATAAATAATATTGATGTTGAATTTCCTCTAGGTAATTTGTTGTGTGTAACTGGAGTATCTGGATCAGGAAAATCAACTTTAGTGAACAACATATTATTCAAATGTTTAGATGATAAATTATCAAGGTCTCCATTTACAAATGATAATTTTAAAGAAATAATTGGGCATGAAAATGTTGATAAAATCATAGAAATAGATCAATCCCCAATAGGAAGAACACCAAGATCTAATCCTGTAACATATACGGGAACATTTACGCCAATTCGAGAATGGTTTGCAAATCTTCCGGAATCTAAATCACGTGGATACAAACCAGGAAGATTTTCATTTAATGTTAAAGGAGGAAGGTGTGAAAATTGTGAGGGCGATGGTCTAATTAAGGTTGAAATGCATTTCCTTTCTGATGTCTATGTTACATGTGACTCCTGTAATGGAAAAAGATACAACAGAGAAACGCTTGAGGTGAGATATAAAAACAAAAACATCTCAGATATTTTAGATATGACAGTTTTTGAGGCACTAGATTTCTTCAAAGCAATTCCATCCATAAGAGATAAACTTGTAATGTTGGATGCTGTTGGCCTTGATTATATTAAAATTGGTCAATCTGCTACAACTATTTCTGGTGGTGAAGCACAAAGAATAAAATTATCCAAGGAACTTTCAAGAAAACCAAAAGGAAATACGTTATACATTCTCGATGAACCAACTACAGGTCTGCATTTTCATGATGTAGCAAAATTAATAAAAATCTTGAATGATCTAGTTGATAGAGGAAATAGTGTCTTAGTTATAGAACATAATTTGGATGTAATAAAATGTGCAGATTGGATAATAGATATGGGACCTGAGGGTGGTAATGGCGGTGGAACTATTATTGCAATGGGAACACCAGAAAAAGTTGCCACTAATAAAAAAAGTTACACAGGCAAATATCTGAAAGACATTCTAATTAGTTAATTTGGTCGTATTTAACCTGATTGGCTCTTCTCCAATCAAATACCCAGTCTTGCAATTCCATTATAACTGGCGGTTCACCATTATCTCTAAACCATGAGTCAACGACGTATTGCTTTTTTGTGGTCTTATCTTTAATAGTAGCGCTGAAATGTGGCCACCTTCCGTCAATCAATGCGCCTCTTGATTGTGGAACAACTATTTCATGTAAGTAAACTAATTCATGTTTAATTAAAAAATTCAAATAAGTTGTAGTTGTTGCAGACTCATCAACACAGTCTTGTTTTGTTTTGTTACCAATATATTCATTTTCAAGAACTCCACCCTTGTCATCTTTTGTACCTACAATATCACCAGTAATTGTTTCCATTGTTGCTATAGCAGAGGCTATCATTTGTCTTTCTTGATAGGGTGTCCTCGAATCTTTTTCAGAAAATATTGATTTTATGTATTCCACATCATCATCTTCAAATTTAATTTGAGTAATAAAATTACAATTATAACCCGAACAAACAATCACATCTTGATTTTCAGCCAATATCAAATTCATATCTGTAAAATATGAGTCTAAAGTGGGATATTTACTATTCATAGGGGAATAGTTTGTTGTACATGAGACAAGAAACAAGGGTAATAAAAAAAATAAAAATATGAAAAAGTATTTTTTCATAACTGATTAAATAATATATAAACATTATTATAACAAATAATTAATTTACAAAAATGAATGAAGTTAACATTATTGGGGCAGGTTTAGCTGGTTCAGAAGCAGCTTGGCAGTTGGCAGAAAGAGATATTCAAGTAAATCTCTATGAAATGAGACCGGCTACTTCTACTCCTGCTCATAAGACATCTAATTTCGCTGAATTAGTGTGTTCAAATTCTTTTAGATCAGATGAAAAGTTAACCAATGCAGTTGGAATACTTCATGAAGAGCTAAGAATTGCAAATTCTTTGATAATGCATTCAGCAGACAGACATAAGGTACCTGCAGGTTCTGCTCTAGCAGTTGACAGGAATTTATTTTCTGATGAAATTACAAAAAAGATTAGAAACCATAAAAATATTAAAATTATTAATAAAGAAGTGGAATCAATTCCTGATGAATGGGAACATGTTATAATTGCAACAGGACCTCTGACGTCACAGAGTTTGTCTAACTTTATTCTTAAAAAAAACTCCCAGGACTCACTCTATTTTTTTGATGCTATTGCTCCGATTGTTTATACAGAAACAGTGGATATGTCAAAAGCTTGGTTTCAATCAAGATACAATAAAATTGGTCCTTCGGGATCTGAAAATGATTACATAAATTGTCCCCTAAATGAAAATCAATATAATATGTTTATCGATGATTTGATTGAAGCTGAAAAAAATAACTTTAATGACTGGGAAAAAGATACCCCATATTTTGACTCCTGTTTACCAATTGAAATTATGGCTCTAAGTGGACCTCAAACATTAAGACATGGTCCTATGAAACCATTTGGATTAAATAACGTTCATGAAAATGGAGCAGAACCATACGCAGTTCTGCAGTTAAGGCAAGACGACATAAAAGGTAATTTATACAATATGGTTGGGTTCCAGACAAAGATAAAATATAGCCACCAAACTGAAATATTTAGAAAGATACCCGGTCTTAACAATGCTAAATTTGCAAGATTAGGCGGTATACATAGAAACACATATATTAACAGCCCCTTACTATTAGACAGAGATCTTAGTCTCATATCAGATAAAAGAATTAAATTTGCTGGGCAAATTACAGGGGTCGAGGGTTATGTTGAGTCAACATCAATTGGTTTAGTTACTGCATTAATGACTTATAATAAAATCAAAGGGAAGTCCCTCAATCCCCCACCATCCACTTCGGCAATTGGGAGTTTAATTACATACATAACAAGAAAAGATACCATTAAAAATTTTCAGCCAATGAATGTAAATTTTGGTCTTTTTGATCAAGTTGATACAAAAGATTTAAGAAAATTACCCAAAAAAGTACGTGATTTGAAGAAAAAAGAGAGACTATCGAACAGAGCACTTGAGGATATAAGAACTTGGATCCAAAATTTTTAAAACGATAAAACTATTGCTCTTGTTTAGACCAATCTCTTTTCACTTTTAATTTAATAAGAACCGGTGAAGCTATAAATATTGATGAATAAGTTCCAATTAAAACGCCCCAAATCATGGCAAAAGTAAAACCTTTAATAACCTCACCACCAAAAATATACAAAGAAAGTAGAGCTATTAACGTTGTAATAGAAGTCATGAGTGTTCTTGACAAAGTAAGATTAAGCGCCTGGTTTATAAGCTCAGTTAAAGGCATTTTTTTATACTTCCTGAGCTCTTCCCTTATTCTATCGTATATAACGACTGTATCATTTAATGAATAACCAACAATTGTTAAAAGTGCAGCTACTATTGACAAATTGAATTCAAGTTGAAAAAGAGAAAACATACCAATTGTTATTATGATGTCATGCATTAGTGCAATCACTGCACCAATTCCAAATTGCCACTCGAATCGGAACCATATATACATGAGAACACAGATGATTGATGCTATAACTGCTGTTATACCTTTTTCGACCAATTCGCCTGAAACTTTTGGACCAACAACTTCGATTCTTCTAACCTCATAATCAGTTTGAATAGCTTCAGTAATCTTATTTATCACAACTTGCTGGCTACCCTCTTCATCACCATTCTGCTCTACCCTTATCAGCAAATCAGTTTCTTTTCCGAATTCTTGTAATTCGGTATTCCCGATATCCAAGTTCGATAAACGATCACGCATTTCTGCCACTTCCGCATTACCAATAATCTTTTGCACTTCAATAATTGTGCCGCCATTAAAATCAATCCCAAAGTTCAACCCCTTATAAAAAAGCGTCCCTAATGATAGAATAATTAGTAATATTGAAATAATTACAAATATAGCTATATTTGACAAAAAATTTATATGTGTATCAAATTTGATGAATTTTACTGGCTTTAACATATTCTTTTTCTCATATATTTATTATTTTCGGATTAGACTTTCTAATCCATCTGGCAACTATAAACCTTGTTAACGTAAAAGCTGTAAATACTGAAGTTACTATGCCTATTGCCAAAGTAACAGAAAACCCTTTTATAGGACCAGATCCTAATTGGAATAATATAATTGCAGCAATAAAAGTAGTTATGTTTGCATCAAGAATTGTCGTGAGAGCTCTTTTATAACCATTATCTATGGAATTTATTACTGATTTGCCATTTGCCAGCTCTTCTCTAATACGTTCAAATATAAGTACATTAGCGTCAACTGCCATACCAATAGTCAAAATTATACCAGCAATACCAGGTAATGTTAGAGTGGCTTGTAAAGTAGATAGTATTGCCAATATAAGTATTAAATTGGTTATTAATGAAATATTAGAATAAAGACCAAATCTACCATAAGACACAAACATATAAATCATAACAAAAAGCAAACCTAAGATTGAAGCAATTTGACCTGCTTTTACAGAATCTGCGCCCAATCCTGGCCCTACCGTTCTTTCTTCGAGAATAATTAATGGAGCTGGTAAAGTTCCCGACCTCAGTAGTATTGCTAAATCATTTGCTTCGGTGACGGAAAAACCGCCTGAGATCATTCCTGATCCACCAAGAATGGGCTCATTTATGATTGGTGCAGAAATTACCTCATTATCAAGAACAATTGCAAAAGGTTTACCCACATTATCACTTGTAACTTTACCAAATTTTCTAGCACCTTGACTATCAAATCTAAAATTTACTATTGGTTGGTTGGTTTGAGGATCAAAACCTGGCTGTGCGTCTATCAAATTTTCACCACTAATTATTGAACGTTTCTCAACAATGTAGGGAAGATCTTTATTGTCTCGGGAATATAGCACGATGGATGAGCGAGATATATTATCAATATTTGACCTTGGATCCATTAAATGAAATGTGAGTTTAGCAGTTGTGCCTAATAATTCTTTTAGTCTGTTCGGATCATCCAGACCAGGCACTTGTATAATTATACGGCTTTTACCCTGTCTTTGAATTGTTGGCTCTTTAGTTCCGAGTTCATCAATTCTTCTCCTTAAAATTTCCATCGATTGATCAACAGCTCTTTTTCTTAATGACTCGATAGCAACATCAGATAATTTCAGCTTAAATTTATTATCTTCAAGGTTTGAAATATCAATCTCTTCTTGAGTCTTTATGTTTGCAAATTGAGTTGTTAAATCTTGAGATAGTTTATTAATAACATTGGTTAAACCCCTGATATTAGTACTTTTATCTGTCTCCAATACAATCTCATCGTTTACAATTTCTATATTATTGATAGTTATATTGTTCGTTCTAAATTCAGACCTTAGGTCATTGTATAGATCATCTATCCTTTCACCAACAAGAACAGATGATTCAACTTCAATGAGTAAGTGTGAACCACCTCTTAAATCCAAACCGAGATTTACTTGTTTGGATGGAAAAAATCTAGGCAATTTATCCAGTTGTGAATTTAAGAGAAAATTAGGCAGTGAAAAAAATAAGCCAAATAGACAAATAAATATTATAGATAAAGCTTTAAATTTTGAAAAATATAACATAACTAAAAAATACAGAATATATTGGGACTATTTCTTTAAATCAGAGATCATACCTTTTATAACCCTAACTTTTACATCATCAGATATCTGAATTTCTATCTCGTGTTCATTGATAACTTTTGTTACTTTTCCAATTAAACCACCTTGTGTAATAACACTGTCTCCCTTTTTTAAGTTATCAATCATTTCTTTATGTGCTTTGACCCGCTTCTGTTGTGGTCTAAGAATTAGAAAATAGATGATAAAGAAGATTAAAATGAATGGAAGTAGTTGAAGAAATACATCTCCACCCCCTGTATGTGTTGCTGCGTAAGCTTTTGAAACCATTATATTACTCTCGTTTATTCTAAATAGTGCGTATAGTATGAAAAATTATTTCAATTATTTTCTTTATACTATATATAGGTTAATAAAGAATTTTTAAATACAATTATCAAAGATGACAGAAAATAATGACAAATTAGTTAGTGAATTAACTAAAATCAGAGAAATATTAGACAATCATTTTTCAAGACCTCAAAAGTCAGTTGATTGGAATGCGGCAAATGCATTTATGTGGAAATCTGAAGAAAAAAATTTCAAGCCAATTGAAAATGTAAATGCAATTCCACTCGAATTATTGAAGGGAATAGATAACAACATAAACTTGCTTTTTGAAAATACAAACAATTTCTCTAAATCACTACCTGCGAATAACGCATTGTTATGGGGCAGTAGAGGCATGGGTAAAAGTTCATTGGTAAAGGGTGTGCATGCAAAGATATCTTCCTCATCAAAAAATAAGTTAATCTTGATTGAAATACACCGTGAAGATATAAAAGATCTGCCGGATATACTTAATGAACTCAAACAAAGCCCTAAAGAAAATTTTATTGTATTTTGTGATGATTTATCCTTTGATAATGATGATACAACATACAAGTCACTTAAGACAGCACTCGAGGGTGGTATTGAAGGCAGGCCAAAAAATGTAATATTCTATGCCACCTCAAATAGAAGACATTTAATGGCAAGACAAATGATTGAGAATGAGACATCAACAGCCATAAACCCTTCTGAAGCTATTGAAGAAAAAGTATCTCTATCAGATAGATTTGGTTTATGGATAGGCTTCCATAACTGTTCTCAAGAACAATACCTATCCATGGTTCAAGCCTACGCAAAATATTACAAGATCCCCGTAAACGAAGATGAATTAGAATCTGAGGCAATTGCATGGGCTGCGGGGAGAGGATCGAGATCAGGCAGAGTTGCATGGCAATTCATAACCAACTTAGCAGCCAAATATAAAATCAATATATACTAATTTACTAATTAAGAATACCAGTAGGATTTTGGACGATCGTACCTCGACGAAGTTCAAAATAAAGTAACGGACTTTCTATAACACCTGTTGTACCTACTGAGCCAATTACTTGCCCCTTGGATATTTTATCACCGATTGATATAGCAATATTGTCCAGATGAGCGTAAGATGATACCCAGTTATTTATATGTTTAATAATTATAATTTCACCAAAATAATCATCATTTCCAACAAAGGTAACTACTCCAGATTCAGATGCATTAACCTCCGCCCCCAAAGGAGCAGAGATGTAAATTCCATTATTTATTCTACCATAAGCTTCATCGCCAAAATCACTCACAACCCTCCCATAAATTGGCCATCTGAAAACCGGATTTTTAATAATTACATTTTCTGGATCGTTACTTTCTTGGATTTTATTCACTATATCAGCGTTATTGTCTTTCAAGTTTATGGTTTCTGAATTAACAGTTTGATTTGATGGTGAAATCATTATTTCTTGACCTATTCTAATCAATGAAGGGTCTTTTATTTTATTTATCTCAATGATTTTTGACACACTAATGTTGTATCTGCTGGCTATACTGCTGAGTGTATCACCAGATCTAACAACATAAGTACCACTATTTAAATCCCCTGTGCCCTCTTGGTTTTCAATAATGATGGCCTCAACCTGAGGTTCGTCAATATTTTTTCTTTTTGCAATAAAAAGTCTATCACCTGCATTAAGGATATATGGTTTTCTGAGTGAATTATAATAGACAATATCATCAACCTTTACTCCGGTCTCTGAAGATATTAGTTCTATTGTATCGCCAACATTAACAATCCAATAATCCCCAATATAGCTTTTATTTGATGTTAATTTGTCATTTGGTGAAATTGAAATTTGATCGGTCGTACTAAATCTTTGAAAGTTTGAGCTACATGATGCTAAGAACAAACATGATATCAATCCAATACTAATATAGAGAAATTTTTTGCTAATAATTACTGACATATCTCATGCTTACCAAGTTATAAATTAATAAAAATTAGTTAATAATATATTTCAATTTTAATTAAACTAGAGTTTTAAGGTAATTATTGTCAGTTCTATTTGATCCAACAGGTGTGATAGAAATGTGCCCATTATTGATGCAATCAAGATCAGTTCCGGGTAGAACCCCACCTTTTGCACGTTTAAAACCTATCCAATAATATTTTTGCCCCCTCGGATCAATTCTTTCTTCCATAATGTGTGCTGGGATTTCTCTTTTACCTTGTTTTGTAAAGTAATGATCTATCCCGTCCGAAAACACATCAGGAAAATTAACATTCATAACTATATTTTTTGGATAATCTAATTCAATCAACAATCTAAGAATACGCATTAAATTCTTTTGAGTAGCCTGAAAAGCGTCTTCACCTATATTGTGTATATTAAATACCTGACTAAAAGCAATAGACTTTATGTTATGAATTGCACCTTCCATTGCGGCTCCTATTGTACCCGAATAGTTAACATCATCTGCCAAATTTTGACCTCTATTAACACCGGACAGTATTAGGTCTGGAAGATCATCCTTCATAAGTTGCTTTATTGCTAGCATAACACAATCTGTTGGAGTACCGGATATTGAGTAGGTGTTATTTCCTAAATCTCTTAATCGAATTATATCTGATAATGACATTGCTTGGGATCGTCCACTTTGTTCCCTTTCTGGAGCAATTATTGTGATATCATTGGAAATTTTCTTTGCAGCTTCAGCTAGCATTGAAATTCCGGGCGCATTAATTCCATCATCATTAGTTATCAGTATTTTTAAATCTTTCATATTTTTAGTTAATTTCAATTTTCTTGATATTATTCATATATTTTCTTAATACAGATGGCACTTCGATACCCCCATCAATTTGATAATTTTCGAGGATCGCTATAAGTGCCCTTCCAACTGCCACGCCAGAGCCATTTAAGGTATGTAAATAACGAGCATTTTTTTGATCTGCCTTATATCTTGCCATCATTCTTCTGGCCTGAAAATCTCCACAATTAGATATACTTGATATTTCTCTGTAGGTGTTTTG
>JAYPSX010000016.1:6975-12345 GCA_038133315.1 Hyphomicrobiales bacterium | reverse complement strand
TATATTTTTTGGTTGGACACAATAAAATAATTTTTACTATTTTGTTCTGAAGTAGATATTAAATTTTTTACACCTCCAGACTCTTTTAGCACAAGGAGTGCTGCAGATATAAGGTTTTCATTCTTTTCGTAGCCAATATATGCATTGATTATTCCATTAGCAATCATACATATTTCAAGCGATTGGCAGCCAATCTTTCTTATATGTTCCAATGATTTTAAATATTCAATTAGGGCAGTGTTTGAAACCCTTTCACTAATAAAAAAATCTTCTAAAATAACAATATTTTTCTCAGATGCATACTCCTCAGAAACTTTCATTTTGACATTATTATGTGTTGCAGCAATTCCTCTCTCTGCAATGAATATGTCATCAGTTATAGGGTTGCATATTATACTATTTTGAATGATATTATTTTTTTTGTGCGCGATAGTAATTGCAAAGAACGGGATAGACTTCATAAAGTTTGCCTCACCATCCAGTACGTTTACAATGAAACAATTTTCTATTTCTGTGTCCCAAATTTTCTCAGATTTTACGTGATCATTTATGAATATAATCTTGTAGCCATTTTTCCCGTATTTATCTGACAAGTCTTCAAGAATAATGGTTTCAATTCTCTTTTTAATTTTATCTGTAAAATCAGTAATAGACTTATTTGATTTTTGTAAATTCTGAATTTCACCAAAATCATGCCGATATATCTTTGAGATATTTCTTACTAATGAATATAGAATATTTGAATTAGGTAAATAGCTCATCAAGTTATTCTGCTCTTTTAATATATGTAAGCTCATTTGTGTCAATAACTATCATTTCATCATTATTGACAAATGGAGGAACCATTACACGTAAATTATTCTCTAATATCGCAGGCTTAGATGATGATGCTGCGGTCTGCCCTTTAATTGTTGGCTCAGTATCAATTACTTTTAGAATGATTGTTTCAGGTAATATTACACCTATTGGTTTACCATTATAAAGTTCGATATCTACTATCATTCCCTCTTTTAGCAGTGATTTCTTTTCTTCTAGTATTTTTTCATCTAATGATAGTTGTTCATAAGTTTCGTTATTCATAAAAATTAGTTCATTTTCATCAGCATATAGAAATTGAAAGGTTTCTATATCAATTCTTATTTTTTCTACAATCTCGTCGGATCTAAATCTCTCGTTTAATTTTGTATTGTCGATGATTGATTTCATTTCTACTTGATTAAATGCTCCTCCTTTACCAGGTTTTACAGCTTGAGTCTTTGTGACTATAAAAAGGGAGCCTTTGTACTCTAGTACATTACCTATTTTTATTTGATTGCCATTTATTTTCATTCCATCCTCCTGGATTTAATTTGGTTTGTTATAATGTATCTTTTAAAAGTATTAAATACTGAAATATTTACAAAATCTTATTTCATAAACTGAGGTATTCGTAAATAGGTAATACTATAATCATTAGGCCTCGGTCTAAAATTTGCGTAGTTTTGAGTTGCAATTTCCTTTTTATCTGGAGAAACTACAGTCATATTCATATCCAGTTCAACATCAGATATCCCGAGCTGTTTTGCGAGCAGATAGTATTCATATGCTTTTACATCATCTTTTTTCACACCAATTCCGTAAAAATACATACTGGATAGTTGTTGAAGAGCAGGTGGGTATGCTTTTTGTGCTGATTTTTCAAGCCAGGCTATAGCAGTTTCTTCATTTCTTTTTAATCCAATCTCATTTAAAATCATCATTGCGTAATCATATTCGGCTTCTGTGTAGCCTATATCAGCAAATTGAAACATTAATTTAGCAGCGGCTCTCTCATCAATTTTTGTTCCAATACCGTTTATCAAGTAATCAACAATCATATATTTAGCAATTGTTAGGTCTTCATTACTCGCTTCTTTTATATATTTGAAGGCTCTATCTTTATCAACTGTTACACCAATCCCGTGCTTATAAAATATTGATAGATAGTATTTTGAAGATGAAGATAAAAACTTATTTTCTGAATTGATGAGGTCATTAAATAGTTGATATGACTTCACAACATCAATTTTGTAATGAAGAAGGAGCTCTGCCAGTTGATAGTGTGCATTAGAATTACCTTCATTCTTTGATTGATCATACCATTTGATTGCATTGTCAATATCGTTTAAACTTAGGTACTTTTGAGCTATCCAGAACGACCATTCACTATTATTTGTGTCAATCTGTAATTCTATTGCTCTATCAATATTATCATTAATCAAAAGGCTCCTGAATTCTTCATCATTTGTTTCAGCCAAAACAATAGATGATAGAATTGCAAGCATACATAGAGATGAACAAATATATTTGAAGAAATATTTCATAGCTTAATCTATATTATTCAAGATCCTCTTGCCACTTACCCAATGAGGCAAGACTATTCATTTTTGCTCTATGTCTAAATGCTTGCTGAGCTTCTGGTTTATTTTCTTCTTTACCTTTCCATTTCAATAAGGCGCTTTGTTGAAGAGCTCTGCCATATGAAAAACTTAGTTTCATGTCAGTAACTTTTAGTTCATTCATTAGAGATAAATGCCTGGTCGCTTCGATATCAGATTGCCCTCCAGACAGGAAGCAAATACCAGGAACATCTTTTGGAACATTTTCTTCTAAACACTTTAATGTTTGTTTTGCCGCATCTACAGGCCCAACTTTTTCTGAACAATGGATTCCGGGGATGATCATATTTGGTTTAAGGATTATTCCATCTAGTGCAACATTGGCATTAGTTAATTCATCAAAAACCACTCTTAATGTTTTGGAAGTAACATCAAAACATTGTTCTATTGTATGTTGCGAGTCATGACTATCCATTAGAATTTCAGGTTCAACTATTGGCACGATTCCCACTTCTTGACAAAGAGCTGCGTATCTTGATAGTGCATGAGCATTAGCTGCTAGCGAATAATTAGTAGGTGTATGTTCAGTAATTTTTATAACAGCTCGCCATTTTGCAAAAGTTGCACCTAAACTATGATACTCTATGAGCCTTTCCCTGAGTCCATCAAGACCTTCAGTTATTGTTTCATCATTAAAAAGTGCAAGATTTTTAGCTCCCGTATCAACTTTTATTCCAATCAAAGTATCTGTTTCCTTCAATAAATCGGTTATCTTTCTTCCATCTCTGCAATCCTGTCGGATTGTTTCATCAAATAAGATTACTCCAGAGATAAAGTCATGCATAGCATCCATCGTGCTAAAAAGCATTTCTCTATAATCTCGGCGACTATCTTTTGTGCTTAGAAGAGATATTTGATCAAATCTTTTTTTTATTGTTGCGGTACTCTCATCAGCAGCAAGAATTCCCTTCCCATCAGAAACAAGCTTTTGAGCTATTTGTCTTAAATTTTGTAACATATTAGCCTCCTTCTTTACTATCAATTACTGCGCGTACACCAGGTAGTTCTTTTCCTTCTAACCATTCCAGAAAAGCACCACCACCTGTTGAAACATGAGTGTAGGAATTATAAGTGTCAGCAATATTAATTCCATATATTGTATCACCACCGCCAACAACCACAGACGTATTATTTTCTAAACACATTTTTGCCAATTTTTTTGCAACGTATACCGTTGCCTCTTCAAATGGTTTGAACTCAATTGCACCAAGAGGACCATTCCAAATTACTGTCTTTGCGTCAGCCAATAAATCACCTATAATCTTAGATGATTCAATACCAAGGTCAAGAATCATATCATCTTGATCAATTTGATATAAATTTTTATTTATTGCATTTGGATCATCTTGAAGGGTTTTGGAAACTTTTGCATCCGTTGGGAATATCAAGCTAACATTATTTTGCTCAGCCAAATTTAAAATTTCATTTGCTATTTGCAAGCATGACTCCTCATACAATGATGCGCCAATTGAGACCCCTCTTACTTTGAGGAATGTATTTGCCATTGCGCCACCAATTATTATTGAGTCAACTTTCAAAATAAGATTTTTTAATAACTGTATTTTTGTAGATACTTTTGAACCACCAATGACTGCCATTACAGGGCGGTTTGGGTTTTCAAATATTGACTTTAAAGCTTCTATTTCTTTTGTCATACATATACCAAAGTAACTTGGAATAAATTTTGGAATACCGCTAAGTGATGCGTGAGCCCTATGCGAAGCAGCAAACGCGTCATTTATATAAACATCACCAAGTTTAGATAATTTATGGGCAAAATCTTGGTCATTTGCTTCTTCGTTTGGATAAAATCTTAAATTCTCAAATAAGAATATTTTTTCATCATAGCTACGAACATCTTCACCAATGTTATTTATCAACCTGACAGGTGTTATGATTTTCTTCTCAAGTTCGCGTGCTACTGGTTCCATAGATAAAGAAATATCAATTTTACCCTTCGGTCTTCCTCGGTGTGTAAGAATTATTATCTTCGCTTCTTTTTCAAGCAATGCTTTTATTGTTGGGATAGACTCATCAATCCTTGTCGTGTCAAGAATCGCTTTCCCATTGGTTGGAACGTTATAGTCAGTCCTCAGTAATACTACTTTATTTTTAAGATTTTCATTAGTAAAGCTTTTTACTGGTTCCATAAATATTTCCAGAATTAAGATAAATTACCAATATGTATTGCCATATCACACATTCTATGAGAAAAGCCCCATTCGTTATCATACCACGCCATTATCCTTGCAAATCTTTTGTTTATAAGTTTTGTTTGATCTAGGGCTAGAATAGCTGAATGTTCATCATGATTAATATCAATTGAAACAACTTGTTCGTTGGTTACACGGATAATTTTCTTAAAATCATTTTCAGAGGCGTTAGAAAACATTTTATTAATTTCTTCAATTGTTGTATCACGGGAGGCAACAAAATTGAGATCAATAACTGAGACATTTGGCGTTGGAACGCGCATTGCCACACCATCAATTTTTCCCTTTAAATCGGGTATAACCTCTCCAACAGCTTTAGCTGCACCAGTGGTTGTAGGGATAATTGATTGTGCTGCAGATCTTGCTCTGTAAAGGTCTTTATGATTTCGATCCAATGTAGGTTGATCACCGGTGTATGCGTGAATTGTGGTCATGAAGGCTGAATCAATTCCAATTGTTTTATGAAGCACAGCTGCTAATGGTGCCAGAGCGTTTGTAGTGCATGAGGCGTTGGATATTATTATATGATCTTTATTAATTTGATTTTGATTCACACCATAAACTGAGGTTATGTCAGCATTCTTTGCTGGAGCTGATATTAAAACTTTTTTTGCACCAGAGTGTATATGTTTCATAGCATCCGTTTTATTATTGAATTTACCTGTACATTCCAAAACTATATCAACACCCAACTTACCCCATTCAAGCTCTTCTGGATTTCTATTTGAGAGTTTTTTTAT
>JAYPSX010000016.1:4824-6875 GCA_038133315.1 Hyphomicrobiales bacterium | reverse complement strand
GATCTTTTGTGAGTCCAAAATGTTGATAAAGTTCTTTATATGGACCACTTGCACCAAAAGATGACATTCCAACAAATAGGCCATCATCACCCAGTATTTTTTCCCAACCTTGTGATATGCCAGCTTCAATTACAATATTTTGTTTGGCATTTTTTATTATATTATTTTTGAAATTGTTGTCTTGATCATTAAAAAGGTCGAGGCATGGTACTGAGTATATTGCTACTTTCCTTCCAGATTCAGTAAGTGAGTTATAGGCATCAATTGCTATTTCCACTTCTGAACCACTTGCAAAAAGTGCATAATCTGGGTTATCTGAATTGGCTTTAATTAAATAAATACCTTTTTCGCAACTATTTACATTAAACTGGTCTGATATTTCTCTGAACTCACGTAGATTTTGTCTTGATAACGCAATGAGACTTGGTCCATTCTTATTTTTTAAAATGAGTTCCCAACATTCAATTGTTTCAACAGCAGAAGCTGGTCTATATACATATACATTTGGAATTGCGCGTAAGCTTGATAGATGTTCTATAGGTTGATGAGTTGGGCCGTCTTCACCAAGTCCAATTGAGTCATGAGTAAGGACATAGATATTATGTTGTTTCATCAATGCTCCAAGCCTTATTGCAGGACGACAATAATCGGAGAATATTAGAAAAGTACCTCCATAAGGAATAAATCCTTTGTGGAGAGATATACCATTCATTATAGCACCCATTGCATGCTCACGGATACCATAGTGAATATATCTACCACTAAAATTATCTGCTACTATTTCATAAATATTATGCGTTTTTGTATTATTTGACCCTGTTAAATCTGCAGAGCCGCCAACCAAAATTTCTGTATTTTCATTTATGCATTGAAGGGCAATCTCAGATGCCTTTCTAGTCGCAATATGGCTCTTTGTGGTTAGATAATTATGTTTTAATTCTACGAGTGATTTGTATACATTTTGGTCTAAAATTCCACTGATTTGGCTATTATATTTATGGTAGATTTCCAATGGTAATTTTTGGAGTCTATTCTCCCAATCTTTTCTTTGCTTGGTTCCCTTCAATCCAATTTTTCTCCATTCTTCAAGTATTTCACTTGGAACATTAAATTTATCATAATTAATACCAAGTTTCTCTCGAGTAAGCAGATACTCTTCACTTCCAAGTGGGGAGCCGTGAACACCTGATGTACCTTCTTTGTTTGGTGATCCATAGCCAATGATTGTTCTACACTTGATCATCGAGGGTTTTGCAGATTTTGTACTTCGTTCAAGCGCATCAGCGATCTCATTTATATTATGTCCATCTATTTCAATTACTTCCCACCCTGACGCCTCAAATCTTTTAGTTTGATCAGTTGAGTCAGTTTTTGAAATTGGACCATCTATGGATATTTGGTTATCATCAAAGATCATAATTAGTTTATTCAAACATAGATGACCTGCGAGTGTTATGGCTTCTTGAGAAATTCCTTCCATTAGATCGCCATCACCTGCCATGACATAAGTCATGTGATTAACAATGTCGCTACCGTATCTTGCTGATAGCATTTTTTCTGTTATTGCCATACCAACTGCATTTGCAACGCCCTGACCTAGTGGACCTGTTGTAGTTTCAATTCCTTTTAAATGTCCATATTCTGGATGGCCAGCGGTTTTAGATCCTAGCTGTCTGAATTTTTTTAAATCTTCAATTTTTATATCATCATAACCAAGCAAATATAGGAGTGAATAGAGAAGCATAGATCCATGTCCTCCAGACAATACAAATCTATCACGATCATGCCATCGCGGATCACTTGAGTCATATTTAAGAAATTCTGAGAATAAAACTGTAGCTACATCTGCCATACCCAGAGGCAATCCCGGATGTCCACTGTTTGCCTCTTCTATTGCATCAATGGAAAGAGCCCTTATTGCATTTGCCATTTCTTGATGTGCTATACGTCTTGCCATTTTACTCACAAAGATTACTAGATCTTTTTTTATAATTAATCACATGTTTTATCAAACAATATTTGCATAATCACTTCTCTTTTCTGTATAAAAT
>JAYPSX010000016.1:0-4724 GCA_038133315.1 Hyphomicrobiales bacterium | reverse complement strand
GATGATTTAAAGCGGAAGAATTTGAAGCTTGAGGATGCAAATAAGTTAGTTGATGAAAAAATTACAGAAATGATCAAAAATTATAGAGATTTTCTCAATAAAGTATCATAGTTTTATGATGAAATGCCAGGACTGAATCAATGGGCAAGGTCACAGTCAATATAAATAACAGAACTTTTCAAATAGCATGTGAAGATGGTGAAGAGTCACGCCTCAAAGAATTGGCGTCTTTTTTTTCTCGTCATGTTGACCAGTTACAAGGTAGGTTTGGTCATATAGGGGATGCTAGAATTTATGTTATGGCAGGCCTTCTGATTGCTGATAAACTATCAGATGCACTTACACAGATTGAAGAAATACAAGAAGATATCAAAAGATTACAAAAGAAAAATGATTTGCATAAAGAGGATAGCCATAATCTAGAAGAACTTCTAATTAACGATATTGAAGTATTAACGCAGAAGTTAAACGAGATTAGTAAATCACTCACTTAATTGTGCAAAATAAGAATGAATTCTCCAAAAATAAATGATACACTCAGAAAAGCTATGCGGTTCGTGAGATCATTATTCCTGGCGCCATAGCAATTCTAAAGGGAACTGACGCTGGTTTGGATCGTGGTCCATATCATTTGGTGCCCACCTAAATATTAGGAGCCGAGGATTGCAGCATCCACGACCGTGTGGCCTGTTATAGGTATAATTTTTTGCATAAAGTATTGTCTGAAAGTAAAAGTGAGCTGAGAAAATCTGCAATATATATGAGGCAACATATGGATGTCTCGACACGGCATTTTTTTGAAAATAAAATAATTGATGTATCTAAAAATCTAATTAGTTCCGGAGAGATTGTAGCAGGCTATTTTCCAATAAAAAGTGAATTTAATATCTTACCTCTATTGCATTCTCTGAGAAAAAGAAAAAACACAATCGCTCTGCCATGTATTACTGAAAATAAAGTGCTTGATTTTCGTATTTGGAATTTAGATGAAAATAATCTAATTAAAAACCAATTTTCTATATTTGAACCAAGGAGAAGGGATTTCATAATTCCAGATAAAGTGCTTGTTCCCGGGGTATTATTTGATAGAAAATATAATAGGCTCGGTTTTGGCGGTGGTTATTATGACAAGACAATAGAGCACTTTAGAATAGAATATTCAACTAAATTCTTAGGGGTGTGTTATCCAAGTCAAATTGTACCTGATCTGCCAGTCGAGGAGTTCGATCAAAAAGTTGATTTTCTTATTGATTTAGAAGAAATTTAAAGTATTTCTATAAATGTATTTTATGATTGAGAATATATGAGAGCTTTATTTATTGGAGACATAGTTGGTGAGTCTGGAAGAAAAGTTGTAATTGAAAATGTTCAAAAAATTAGGGACAATTACAATCTTGACTTTGTTATCGCAAACGGTGAAAATTCTGCATCTGGATTTGGCATAACAGAAGAAATTCTTCATTCCCTTATAGACTCTGGTGTTGATGTGGTTACAACAGGTAATCACATATGGGATCAAAAGGAAACGCTAGTATATATAGAAAGAAATAACTGCCTTCTTAGGCCAGATAATTTTCCAAAAGGAACACCTGGTAAAGGCTCTTTTGTTTTCAATGCAAAAAATGGAGAAAAAATTCTTGTCATTAATTTAATGGGAAGAATCTTTATGAATCCACTGGATGATCCATTCAAAATTATAGATGAAATATTATCACAAACTAACTTGCAAAATAGTGTTGATGCTATTTTTGTTGATTTCCATGCAGAGGCAACATCAGAGAAACTAGCAATGGGCTATTATCTTGATGGTAGAGTAAGTATGGTTGTTGGAACTCACACTCATGTTCCAACCGCAGACTCTAGGATATTATCAAACGGAACGGGATATATATCAGATGTTGGTATGAGTGGTGATTATGATTCTATACTTGGGTTCAAGAAACAAAATCCACTTGAAAAATTTATTACCTCTATTCCAAGCGGTAGATTTATCCCTGCTTCAGGGGAGGCAACATTATCTGGTATTTTATTTGAAACTAATAATTCAGGATTAGTAAATAAAATCAAACCACTAAGATTAGGAGGGTTGTTGGGAGAAGAACTTCCAGAATTCTAAAATTATTATCAATTTTACACACTGAACTTTTAATTAACTAATTTTATCTTATTATAGATCGAGGATGAAAATATGGCAGGACATTCAAAATTTAAAAATATACAATACAGGAAGGGTGCTCAAGATAAGAAAAGAGCTAAGGTTTTTTCGAAGCTTGGAAAAGAAATTACAGTTGCTGCCAAATTAGGTTTACCTGACCCTGCTATGAATCCGAGATTGAGATCAGCAATTCAAGCCGCACGTGCTCAAAATATGCCAAAGGATAATATTGAGAGAGCAATTAAAAAAAGTCAGGATGCTGGGGGAGCAAATTTCGATGAAGTTAGATATGAAGGCTTTGGGCCTGGGGGTACAGGTTTTATTGTCGAGACACTCACGGACAACAAGAATAGAACTGCTGGGGATGTGAGAGCTATATTCACGAAATCAGGAGGAAATCTTGCAGAAAATGGTTCTGTCTCATTTTTATTTAGTAGAGTAGGAATAATTGAATTTGATAAATCACAATCAAATGAAGAAGAAATAATAGAGGCATCAATCGAAAAAGGCGCTGAGGATTGTGACATATCAGAAGAATCGTATGAAATCTATTGTGATCCTGCAAGTTTACATAGTCTTGGTGAGAGCCTTGAGGCGATGTTTGGAGAGTCAAAGTTAATGAAAATTATATGGAAGCCAGAGAATAACATAGAAATAGATCAGGAAACTTACGCAAAACTTGAAAGGCTTCTAGAGGCATTAGATGATAATGAAGATGTCCAAGATATATATTTTAATTTTGATATACCAGATGAGTTTTTGAATTAAGCTAATAAGAACGCATGCAAAAAAAAATTTTAGGAATTGACCCAGGACTAATAAATACAGGGTGGGGTGTAATTTCTCTAAGTGGGAACTCACTGAGTCACATTGACCACGGCTTAATAAAAGTTAGAACAGATATTGATTTAGCGGAGCGTCTATTACTGATTTCCCAAAAATTAACAGAAATTTTATCCAAGTATAACCCGGATGAGTGCTCTATAGAAAAAACATTTGTAAATAACAATGCTCTTTCTAGTCTAAAACTTGGGCATGCAAGGGGTGCAATCCTTCTAACTATAGCAAGATACAAGATTAGATGTTTTGAATATGCTCCAAATCAAATTAAAAAAAGTGTTGTTGGTAGAGGTCACGCTGATAAAACTCAGATTGCTCATATGGTTTCGATATTGCTATCAAAAAAAATTGAAGGCGTCAGTGATGTTTCTGATGCACTTGCAATTGCAATAACTCATGCATATCAAAACCACAATAGAATTGCAGAGGCCACTCAATGATAAGTAAGTTAGAAGGAAAAGTGGATAATATTAATGGAAATTCGGTGATAATTGATATCAATGGTGTTGGATATGAAGTTTCATATCCAGAGAGAGCAATTGATACATTAGTCGAAGGTTCAAAAATTTCCGTATATATAAAGACAATATTTAGAGATGATACTATTTACCTATATGGTTTTTCGTCAATTGAAGACAGAACTTTTTTTAATATGCTTCAAACTGTCCAAGGTGTTGGAGCGAAACTAGCAATGACTATAATTGGTTTTTTTGAAACCGAGGAAATTGCAAAATATATTAGTACTGCAGATGAAAAGTCAATAACTATGGCGCCTGGTGTCGGTACAAAAGTTGCAAAAAGAATTATCACTGAATTAAAAGATAAATTTACAGATAGCTTCCAACAAAGCTCAGATAATTATTCAACAAAAAGAAATAATATTATATCTGCTTTATTAAATCTTGGTTATCCAAGAACTGAAGCTATCAATATTGTTGAACAGTTAAATGATGAAATAAATCAAGATCTAGAAATTGAAGAATTAATAAGGATGGCGCTGAGGAGAACTGTTTAATGGCTAATGATCATAGAATTTATAGGCCACGTCACTTAGAGCAGTTTATTGGGCAAAATCCTGTTCGAAAAAATCTTAAAGTATTCATTGAGTCAGCAAAGGAGCGTGAAAAAAGTCTGGATCACGTTCTTCTAGCTGGTCCTCCAGGACTTGGGAAAACAACACTGGCAAACATCATTGCAAATGAACTCGGGGTTAATATTAGAGTTACATCTGGACCCCTCATAACAAAAGCTGGAGATTTAGCGGCTATCATCAGTAATTTAGAGGAGAGGGATGTTTTATTTATTGATGAAATACACAGGCTGAATAGTAGCGTTGAAGAGGTGCTTTATGCGGCAATGGAGGATTTTGTATTGGATATTTTAATTGGAGAGGGGCCTGCGGCAAAGTCTGTTCGAATAGAGTTAGCTCCATTCACATTAATTGGAGCAACTACCAGGTTAGGGCTGATATCAAATCCGCTAAGAGAGAGATTTGGTATCCCTCTAACTTTAGATTTTTATAATGATACTGATCTTAGTAAAGTTGTCAAAAATGCGTCAAGTGAGCTTGGAATAATAATTGATGATGAGTCTGCTAACGAAATTGCTTTAAGATCAAGAGGTACTCCAAGAATTGCCAATAGATTACTCAGAAGAGTTCATGATTATTCAGTGTATAATAAAGTAGATATGATTAACATTAATTTAGCAAAGGATTCATTGAAAGAGT
>JAYPSX010000015.1:4262-12957 GCA_038133315.1 Hyphomicrobiales bacterium | reverse complement strand
GGATCATTGATTGGAGTAATCCATTTAGCCCTAAAGAAGTTGGATCTTATATCCCTGCAGGAAATAAAGAACGATGTTGTCCACAAAGTAACGATGTTTATGTAGATCGTGAAACTGGTCTTATATATATGTCTGACAGATGGGGGCTAGGTCTACATATTCTCGAATATACAGGCAGTTAATAATATTCATTAAGAAGATAGTTTAGATTTCTTATTTTTAATAAAATATTAACTATTGCATTTGTTTTTTCAGAAAATTTATATATAGTTATTACTATTGTCTTGAAGTTTATTAATTAGGGAGGTAAACATGACAAAGAAATTTTTTGGTTTAAACCTATTTGGTTTAACAGCTTTTCTTGCTCTAAGTTTCCTACCAGTCCAAGATGCAAACGCAACAATTAAAATTGGTGCTTCTATGCCATTAACCGGTAACTTTGCCGTTCCTGGTTCTAAACATTTAGAAGGTTACCAAATGTGCGTAGATATCATCAACAGACATGGTGGATGGCTAGATCAAGAAGTTGAATTAGTAGTAAGTGATAATAGATCAGATACTGAAACAGCGATTGCACAGTATGAAAGATTTATAAATGTTGATAATGTTGATTTAACTTTTGGAACATTCTCAAGTAAATTAACTTTCCCAATTTCACCTATTCTAGCAAAATATAATGCAATTCATCCAATTCCATCTGGTGGTGCTTTGAGAATTTTCTCACAAGGACATAAAAACCTATTTTATTTCCAAGCAAGCGCTGCTGAATATGTTGGACAAAACATGACAGGTCTTATTAATGACCTCGTTGCAGATAAACCAACAAAAGCAGCTGTGGTTCACGCTGATGACTTCTTTGCAAATTCAATTGCAACAGGTCTTCTAGGTGAAAAAGTTGTTATGCCTGGTAGTGGTGAGCTTGTAGAAGATATGGCTCCTGGTTACATTGCGGCGGCTGGTATTGAAGTTGTTTATCATGAACAATGGCCAGAAGAAGGTTTCTCAGATTGGCTAGTTCTTGCAAACTCTATCAAGAACTCAGGCGCTGATCTAGTGATTGCTCTAATGGCATCACCAGAAGAAGCTACACAATTGACAAGAGCTATCAAAACAGTAAGACACAATCCTAAACACATTCTTCTTTCACAAGGTACTCAGAAAGAATTTTACGAAGGTCTAGGAGATGATGCAAATGGTGTTATCATTATGTCTGCTTACCATCCAAAAGCTCCTTTCAAAGGTCAATTAGCAGGTCTTCAAATGAACAATGCTGACTTTGCTGCTGAATATAGCGTAACAACTGGTAATAAACCAGATGAAGACGTTGCTATAACCTTCGCTCTTTGCCAAGGTATAGACCAAGCAGTTAGGGCAACTGGTTCAGTGGATGATCAAACTATTATGGATTGGTTACACGCAAGAACACCAGAAGATCCAGTGAGAACAGTTCTTGGTAACTTCTCTTGGGATGACAGAGGATTGCCTCTAGGTAAATCATTCCTAATGGTTCAATGGCAAGATGGTGGTAAACTAGAATTCGTTTATCCTACAAATGAATTTGATACTGCAGATCTTGTAGATCCAAAACCACAATGGTAAAATTATAAATTATGTGCGGCCAATTTATTGGCCGCATATTTTTTTTGGAAAATGAATAATGATAACAATTAAAAATGTAACAAAAAGATTTGGTGGTATTGTTGCTGTCAATGACTCATCTTTCGAAGTGGAAGAGTCTTCAATTTGCTCATTAATTGGTCCAAATGGAGCCGGTAAGAGTACATTGTTTAATTGTATATCACGTGTATACCCAATAGATGAAGGTGAAATTTATTTGGGTGATACAAGAATTGATACTATGCCAGCTCACAAAATAGCAACATTAGGAGTTGGTAGATCATTTCAATTAACAAGAGTTTTAGATGAATTATCTGTAACTGAAAACTTATCATTACATACTGCTGCTGGATTTGATTTTCATTTGTTAAGAGCAGGTGTGACAAAAAGTGATAAAGAACGTGCAGAACAAATTATGGAATTTCTTAATATTACTCATATAAGAGACTTACCAATGAAAGAACTTTCATATGGGCAAAAAAAACTACTAGATCTTGGTTCTGTATTAATGGCTGATCCTAATGTTATATTATTAGATGAACCAGCTGCTGGTGTTAACCCAAGACTTTTAGAAACTATTTTAGACAGGATATTAGTACTCAAAAAACAAGGGAAGACTATTCTATTAGTGGAACATAATATGGAATTAGTTATGGGGATTAGTGATAAAGTTGTTGTTATGGCGGCAGGTGCTGTTATTGCAAGCGGCCCACCAAAAGAAGTTCAAAATAACAAAGAAGTTTTGGAAGTTTACTTAACAGGTTGATAACGATGACAGAATGTATGCTTAAATTGGAAAATGTTGTAGCCGGTTATGGTTATGGTCCAGATATTATAAAAAACATTAATCTGGAACTTAACAAAGGTGATATAAAATGTATCATAGGACCCAATGGGGCTGGAAAATCAACAGTACTAAAAGCTATAGCTGGTATAATTAAACCAAGAAATGGAACTGTAGTCTTCAATTCAGAAGATGGTGATGTTAACTTATCTGGTATGGAAACATATAAGATAATGAAAACTGGTCTTTGCTTTATTCCACAAGATAGATCTTTATTTACAACACTAACGGTCGCCGAAAACTTAGCAATGGCTGGATATACACTTACTGATAAACAAGAGTTAAAAATTAGAACAGAAGAAGTTTTAGAAACTTTTCCAAGACTAAAGGAGAGATTATCTCAGTATGCAGGAACAATGTCAGGTGGGGAACAGCAACAGCTAATATTTGCAAGAGCTATTATTCTCAAACCGCGAGTTATTCTTATAGATGAACCATCGCTTGGGTTAGCTCCTGCTATCGTAGAACAGGCATTCCAACACATCGAAAATATTGCTTCCAAAGGTGTTTCTATTCTGCTTGTAGAGCAAAATGCAAGAAGAGGTTTATCCTCATCAGATTTTGGTACTGTTATGGATCTGGGAGAAATAGTATTTGAAAAACCAGCTGATCAAGTGCTAAATGACAATCGAATTCAGGAATTATATCTAGGAAAGAGAAAGAAATAATATGTTTATAATACAGACTATAATTTTAGGACTATGCCTCGGTTTTGTATACGCACTTATGGCTACAGGACTTACTCTAATTTTTGGAGTAATGAGGATTGTGAATTTAGCGCATCCTATATTTATACTTGTTGGTGCTTTTGTTGCTTATTATTTATTCATATTTTATGGCGTGGATCCAATAATTGCCATACCACTTTGTGCTTTAGCTACAGCTTTGTTAGGTGCTATTACTTATAAACTTGTATTTGAAAAAGATGCTGGCGCTCAAACATATTCAGAAATGACTGTTCTATTAACATTCGGTACTGCTATGGTGCTAGACGGAACGCTATCTTATTTCTTCAAAAATACTCAAAGAATAACATCACCACCTTACGCAACTGATGCAATATTTATTGGTGACTTATTTTTACCTACGGCACAATTATATTCAGGACTAATTAGCGTTGGACTCATTATTGCACTTGGTTTGTTTCTTAAATTTAGCAAACTTGGAATCGCAATAAGAGCTACTTCCTTAAGTAGGGTAAATGCAGAACTTGTTGGAATTGATGTAAAATTTGTTTGTTTATTTTCTTTTGTACTTGGTTGCGCTTTAGCCGGTGCAGCTGGCTCTTTAGTGAGCTTTGTATTCTCATTCTTCCCAGCAAAACATTGGGAATGGATTGCAATATTGATGTCTCTAGTGGTATTAGGCGGTATGGGTAGTATATTGGGAGTTGTAATATCTGCTGCAATATTGTCGGTAATAGCATCTCTTGTTGGAGCGTTTATTGCGCCAGCTTGGTCAACTCTTGTATTCTTCGTGGCATTATTCTTAATGTTATTAATTAAGCCACATGGAATGTTTGGTAAATATTTGGAGTAATAAAACTATGGACTCAAGAAAATCAATCCCAATAATTACACTTATTATTCTTGTATTTTTCCCATTAATACAATTCTTTCCATCTGCTTTTGGTGATCAAAATTATGTATTACATTTAATGCTGTATGCTTTTTATTATATGGTTATGACAAGCAGTTGGAATATTATAGGTGGATATGGTGGCTTTATATCCGTTGGTCACAATGCTTTTCTATGTATAGGAGCATATATTGCAGGTTATTACTCAATTATGTGGGGCGTATCGCCATTTTATTTAATTTTACTTGCTGGTATAGGCGCTGGTATCTTTGGTTTTTTCGTTGGTTTGATTACATTACGCGTAAAAGGTCCTTCATTTATTATATCCTCTATTGCGCTTATAATGATATTGAGAATTATCTTTGACCGATGGGAATTGGTTGGGGGCGCAAGTGGTATAACATTGCCATACAATTCACTGTCTGTAGAGTTTTCAAAATTTCCACATTATTATGGCTTCTTAATCTTAGCAGTAATTACTATATATATGAATTGGTATGTAAGACATTCAAAATTTGGTCTTGCCCTAAGGGCAATTTCACATGATGAAATTAGAAGTGCTGTTGCTGGTATCAATGTTAAATATATAAAAGTAACTGCCTTTGTTTTATCTACATTCTTTATTGGTTGTGCTGGGGCTATTTGGGCAGATTATCTAACATACGTTAGACCTAATATTTTCTTAATAATTCTAATTGCTGCAAATGTTGTGCTCATGGTAATCCTTGGAGGAATGGGTACTGTAACAGGTCCAATCATTGGTACAATAATATTCATAGCATTTAATGAATTAATTCTGTCTTATCTAGGCGCAACTGAATTAAATCTTCTATTTACTGGATTATTATTAGTTGTAACTTTATTATATTTCCCAAATGGTATTGTTGGTACTTTGAAAAATAAAGGAAAGCTACCTAGATTTTTAGATTGGGGTTAAAACTCTAATTATAGCAAAATAGAATAATGAATACAGTTAACGCAACTGGATCAAAAATTATCAAAAGATTTTGGCAAGAATATATTTCTATATATAAATTACCAATTCTCTTTACAATTTTTCTTATAATAATAGTAGCTGGTGGGGCTGCCATCTATCCACTTCTAATTAATTGGAGTTACAATACATTAGAAAGTGGTAACATTGACAGTTTATATATTATTATTCTTATTATTCCATTTGTAGCATTTATGAAAGGTGTAACGAACTACATACAAATAAGCTCAGCTAACAAAATTTCACTAAATATTGTGGGTAATTTTCAAAAAGACTTTTTTAAAAAAATCTTAAAATCAAATATTGAAATAATTGAAGAGAATGGACCTGCAAATTTAATTTCTCGCATAAACAATGACACAGGTCTAATTATTCAATCTATTGAAAGAATCCTAAACAGTCTATTCAAAGACGGATTAACAGTAATTGTTTTAATAGTAACAATGTTCTACTTGAATTGGAAATTGGCACTTATAACTTTTATAACATTACCATTTTTAATTATTCCTATTTATAAAATAGGACAGAAAATAAATAATATATCTAAAGACTCACAAATACAGCTTGGATTTCTAACCACAATATTAAACCAGAGCTTCCAAAATATTCAAACTATAAAATCATATCAATTGGAAGAACGTGAAACACAGAATGTACATTCTGAAATATCTCAAAGAATTAATTTCATTCATCGATTGTTTAGAATGCGTTATTCAATATTACCGATAATTGAGATAATTGCAGGTGTATCTGTTGCAATTTTAATTATGTATGCCGGGATTCAAATAAATAATGGGACTAGTACACTTGGAGAATTAACAGCATTCATTACAGCATTATTGATGCTATCCGAGCCTATAAGATCACTTGGCACATTAAATGCAATATATCAGGAAGGGCTTGCAGCTTTATTGAGGAAATACAAACTTTATGATGAAGCTATCATCATTCAGGATGATAAAAATGCTATTGAATTTAATGATATAGATGAAAATATTTCTTTTGAGAATGTCTCATTTCAGTATTCAAATTCTAAAAGAAAAGTTTTAGATAATATAAGTTTTAATATCAAAAAAAATACCAGAAATTACATAATAGGTGAGAGTGGTTCTGGCAAAACTACAATATTTAAATTATTACTTAGGTTACACGATTCTTCTGACGGAAAGATATTTTTGGATAAAACTGAGATCAACAGATATAAATTAGCAAGTATAAGAAATAACATATCATCAGTATTTCAAAATACGCTTATTTTTAATGATAGCCTACATAACAATATAACTTTGACCAATCAAAATACAAATATAGACTTTGAGAGTTTGATGCAAGCATTGAACATAAATGAATTTTCAGACAAATTATCGGAGAAACTTGATACCATCATTGGGATAAATGGAGTATCTCTATCTGGTGGTGAAATGCAGAGAATTGCGATTGCAAGAGCAATAATCAAAAATTCTCCAATACTATTGTTAGATGAGGCTACAAACTCACTAGATTCGATTAATGAATTAGAAATAAATAAAACATTAGATAAATACTTTGAAGATAAAACTGTGATAATAATTGCACATAAATTATCTACTATAAAGAATGCAGATAATATTATAGTCCTTAAAGACGGTAAGATTATGGGCGAAGGGACCTACAAGGAATTAGAACAAACAAATACTTATTTTAATGAATTGATTACATCATCACTATTAAAATAAAATCGTTCTAATAATTTTTATTTTTCTTAATTTTATAATATTCTTTTGAGATCTGATCTGGATTGTAATTTTCTTCAACCCATTGTTCTAAATTAGAATTATCTAAATTTAGGTTGTCAATTTTTTCAAAAAAGTAATCTAATACACCCGTAGATGAATATTTTATATGAAGATATTTTAATGATAATTGTTTTTTAGCTTCTAATATTTCATTTGTTTTATAGAATTGATATAGAGCCATAAAAAATCCTGTTCTATCAGCACCTGTTTTACAATGCACAAGAAATGGTAATTCAATTTCTTTAATCGCTTCTATCATCAATTTTAGCGTTTCTCTATTCGGCAACTTCCTTGCAGAAAAGGGAATGTTTACCATTGATAAATTATAGCTATTACATATTTTTTTTTGTAATAAAAAAATACTTTTTTCTGAATCTATTGGTTTTCGGAGGTTTACAATTGTTTTGATTTTATAATTAACCACATATGATTTCAGCAATCTAGGTGAGGGTTGACCACTTCTGTATACACCATCATCAATTCTATAAAAATTATTATTTAATAGTGCCCTGATCCATCCATGATCGATAATAAACAAATCTATATAATCTATAAGTTTCAAAAATACCTCATAAAATATGAATACTTACTATTATTACACTCAATTAATTTAAATAAATATATTGTTTATTTATTTTTGTACTTTTTATTTTATAATTATTAAATGCAATATAAAAAATATCTAATAATAATTCTTATGTTTTTGTTTCCAATTTCATTAACTTCATGCAGCTCCTGGTTTATGGTAGAGAATAATCCAAAAAAATACGGTAAGTATGATTATATACCGCAAGGTGGTGGACATTATAAAGTGGGTGAACCATATCAAATTAACGGAGAGTGGTATTACCCTGAAGTAGACAAAGATTATGATCAAACAGGAATTGCTTCTTGGTATGGGGATTATTTTCATGGCAGGTTAACTGCAAATGGTGAATATTACGATATGAATTCTTTGTCTGCAGCTCATAAAACTCTTCCTCTGCCATCTTATTTAAGGGTTACAAATCTTGAAAATGGAAAATCAATTATTGTGCGTCTTAACGATCGTGGTCCATATGTCGATGATAGAATTATTGATCTCTCAAAAAGAGCTGCTATTGAACTTGGAATGTTGAAACAGGGCACTGCAAATGTAAGAGTACAATATATTGACGAGGCACCACTAGACGGAAATGATGGTGACTATTTCAAAAATTCAAAGCCTGGTTTTTTTAGAAAAATGTGGAGAGCTACATCATCAGCTCTAACGGATATGTAAAATGGACAAAGGTTTTTTTATAACATTTGAAGGCGGTGAGGGCAGTGGTAAAACAACTCAATCAGAGTTATTATGTAACAACCTTAAACAGAAAGGATTTAATGTAACACGAACTAGAGAACCTGGGGGTACAATTCTAGCTGAATCAATAAGAGACATTTTATTGAAAGGTGATAAAGATAAGATGTCTAGTTTGACTGAACTCTATTTGTTTGCAGCTGCAAGGAGGGATCATATCGATAACATTATAGCTCCGTCTTTAAAAAATAATGAAATTGTTATTTGTGATAGGTTTATAGATTCAACAACTGCCTATCAGGGTTATGCAGGAAATATTGATTTAAATCTTATCAATTCTATTAATAATTTCACTATTGGTTCAATCATACCGAATATAACCTATATATTTGATATCGACCCTAATGTTGGACTTCAAAGATCCATTAATACTACTTCTGAAGAAATTAGATTTGAGGAGAAAGATATTCGATACCATAAAAAAATTAGATCCGGATTTTTGGAAATAGCCAAGAATAACTCCGATAGATGTGTAGTTATTGATGCTGCACAGGAATTAAAAACAATAGAGGAATTTTTGGTAGTTTAATTAACAAATTACCACCTGA
>JAYPSX010000015.1:0-4252 GCA_038133315.1 Hyphomicrobiales bacterium | reverse complement strand
CAATAGAGGAATTTCTTCTAAATTTAACCTTAAAAAAATACGAGGACAATGGAAAGTAATTTAAAACCTTGGCAAAACAAATCTTTCTATGGTCATCATAAAATAATTGATCAATTGAATAAGATTAAACAATCTAATTCAATCAATAATTCATTATTATTTTATGGAGATTATGGTCTTGGAAAATCAACATTGGCATTTAGATATACTAATTTCCTACTATCAAAAAACCAGGGAACATTTCAAAATTTTAAGATTGTTGAAAATGATGATACCTTCGGTCAATTATCAAAATTATCATCGCCTAATGTTCACTATATTTCTGATTTAGATGAAAACGATAACCTTAATGAGATAAAAATTGATATAATCAGGGAATTAAAAAACAAACTTCAAACCAAGACATTTAACAAAACACAAAGAGTTGTGATCATTGACTCAGCTGATTCATTGAATAAATCATCCTCTAACGCCTTATTAAAACTATTAGAAGAACCACCCAACCAAACGCTTATTATAATAATTTCTCATAACATTAAAAATTTACCTGATACAATTCTATCAAGATGTATCAAATTTCATTTTAAAAATTTAGAAGATAATGAAATTGGTCAAGTATTAAACAATAGCAATATATATATAGATTTAAGTAAAATAAAAAATACCTATTCAAATAGTGTAACGCCAGGTAAAGTTATCCATCTACATAAGCATAATTTTTACAATATCTTAAATGATTTTAATGATTTAAAAAGTGCAGATGATAAAGACATTCATTCATTGGCGCTTATTATATTAAAAAAATATTCTCCAAAAGAAAGCCATCAATCATTTATTATTTTCTTTGAAATTTTTATGTTGTGGATCAAACAGAATGCTATTAATTTACTTGATAATATACCCACTAATTTAAACTTATTAAAACTTATTAAAATATGGGATAAATATAATAAAAAATATATTGATCTCAACACTTACAATCTAAACAAAGATGAGTTTCTTCTTTCTATTTGTTATGAATTACAAAAAATAAAGAATGATATAAAATGACAAAAAATCAAAACAATTTTTTTCTAACAACCGCAATTTCATATCCAAATGGAGAACCACATATAGGGCACGCATATGAAGCCATAATAACTGATACCGTTGCAAGATTTAATAGATTAATAGACAAGGATGTATTCTTTTTAACTGGCACTGACGAACATGGTATTAAAATGCTACAAACAGCTAAGAAACAAAATCTAGAGGCAAAGGATTTAGCAGATAAAAATGCACCACTCTTTATTGACATGCTATCAGAAATAAATTCAACACACGATGATTTTATTAGAACCACTGAGGATAGACATAAGGAAGCATGTATTGAAATCTGGAATAGAATGAATGAGAATGGTGATATCTATAAAGATAAATATGCTGGCTGGTACTCTATCAGAGATGAGGCTTATTATGAAGAGAAAGAGTTAACAAAAAATAATAATGAATTTCTATCCCCACAAGGTACTCCTGTAACATGGGTTGAAGAAGAAAGTTACTTCTTTAGACTATCAAAATACCAAGAAAAACTACTAGAATATTATAAGCAAAACCCTAATTTTATTCTTCCTACAACAAGAAAAAATGAAGTCACTAAATTCGTGGAATCAGGGCTCAAGGACTTATCAATTTCAAGAACAACATTTGATTGGGGAATAAAAGTACCAAATGATGACAAGCATGTCATGTATGTTTGGGTAGATGCGCTAACCAATTATTTGACGGGTGCTAATTTTCCAAACTCAAACTATACAGACAAATGGCCAGCTGATTTCCATATTATAGGTAAAGATATACTTCGATTTCATGCAGTTTATTGGCCTGCCTTTCTTATGTCAGCTAATATTGAACTACCTAAAATTGTATTCGCGCATGGTTTTTTATTTAATAAAGGGATCAAAATGTCCAAATCCCTCGGGAATGTTGTTAGCCCTTCGGAGCTAATTAATAAATACGGGATAGATCAAATAAGATACTTTTTCCTAAGAGAGGTATCTCTTGGCAATGATGGTAATTACGATGATGAAAGCATAACTAGAAGAATAAATGCAGATTTAGCTAATGATCTGGGTAATTTAATTCAAAGATCATGTTCTATGGTAGTAAAAAATTGTAATAATGTAATACCTTCACCTTCAAAAAACAAAACCAGCGATGATTTATTAATTGATAAAGAAATTAGTAATTTGAGTGATAAAATTATAGATTATTTGGAACATATAGAAATTAATAAGATTTTAAATGATATATGGGAACAGATTTCTGCACTAAATAAGTATTTTAGCGATCAAAAACCTTGGGAATTAAGAAAAACTAATCCAGAAAGAATGAATACAGTATTATATACAACGATCGAGAATATACGCAAAATTGCAATTATGTTGCAACCCGTAATGCCGGATTCTTCAGAAAATATACTTAATTTACTTAGTATAGACATAAACAAGCGAACATTTAAAGACATTACAAACAAAGATAGTGTAATTCAAAACAATACGATTGGTATTTTAAGCCCTATCTTCCCCAAAATAGAAATATCTGATGAATAAATATGATTTTCTAATTGATACACACTGTCATCTTGATTTTGATGATTATAGTGCGGATCTATCAGAAGTCATTAATAGAGCATATTTAAATAAGGTAAATTATCTTATTACAATCTCTACAAGGGTTCATAATTTTCATAAATTGAAAGCAATTATTGATAGACATGACAATATCTATACAACAATTGGGACCCATCCATTAAATACTGACGAAGAATTTGGAACATATGATCAACAAGATATCCTCTCAATATCAAAAGAACCTAAAGTTGTTGGAATAGGGGAGTGTGGCCTGGATTATTCAAGATTAAAATATGACAACAAAGATAAACAAGAGAAGTTATTCAGATTACAAATAGAGTGTTCAAATGAATCAAATTTACCTTTTGTTGTCCATAATAGAGACTCAGATGTTGATATGGAAAGAATACTAACTGATGAGTCAAAAAAAAACCAATTAAATGGAGTCTTGCATTGTTTTAGTTCATCAGAACGTCTTGCTGAGACTGCAATTGATCTTGGACTTAATATCTCGTTTACAGGCATAATTACATTTAAAAACGCTCAAAAGATAAGAGAAATTGCAAAAAAAATACCAATAGAAAAGATATTTATTGAAACAGATTCCCCATTTCTGGCGCCTGTACCATTTAGAGGAAAACGAAATGAACCCGCATATGTTGTTGAAGTTCTTAAAATGTTAGCTGAAATTAAGGAAGTGTCTTATGATGAAATTATGAATATAGTTACAGCTAATAGTTTAAATTTTTTTAAAAAGATCAATTTATAGATTTAACAATGATAGATCAAATAAAGATAACAATCTTGGGCTGTGGTTCATCTACAGGCGTACCAAGGGTTGGAAATGAGTGGGGTAGCTGTGATCCAAAAATTCTTCAAAATAGAAGAACAAGGTGCTCATTACTCATCGAAAAATATAATGGTGATAAGAAGACAACAATAGTAATTGATACAGGTCCTGACTTTAGAAATCAAATGAATCAAGCTAATATAAAAAAAGTGGATGCTGTCTTTTACACTCACGAACACGCAGATCATACTCATGGCATTGATGATCTTAGAATGTATGCTCTAAGAGATAAATCAAAAATAGATGTTTATGCATCCTCTAGTACATCAAAAAACTTGCATGATAAATTCGGGTATTGTTTTAACAGTAATATTAATAGCCCTTATCCTCCAATATTAAAAATGAATATAATTAACCATGCACAAACTTATGAAATTAATGGAGAAGGTGGAATTATCAAAATAACACCCTTTAACCAAGTTCATGGCAATATTACATCTTTTGGATATAAGGTTAATAATATTGCTTATTCCTCAGATATAAATGATCTTCCACCAGAGAGTATACAATTTATCGAAAATTCAGATATTTGGATAGTTGATGCACTAAGATGGATTGAACATCCAACACATTTTCATGTAGATAAAGCATTAAAATTAATTAAGGATTTTAAAGTTAAAAAAGGTATTTTGACGAATATGCATATTGACTTGGACTATAACGAATTAAATGAATATTTGCCTAATAATGTAATACCTGCATATGATGGTATGCAGTTTTAGATAAATAAACTAAAGCACTGTTTTAAATATATTATTTAATTGTTTCCATAATATATATTATGCGAAAA
>JAYPSX010000014.1:0-13233 GCA_038133315.1 Hyphomicrobiales bacterium | reverse complement strand
CCCTTTTTATTCCATTCTCATTATCGTTTATATTTTCTTCTAATAAGATCTTTCTTGTCTCATCTTTTCCAGAAGGGTCTCCTATAAGTGTTGTACCGCCCCCAAGTAATAATATCGGTTTATGACCATAATCCTGAAGCCATTTAAGAAGCATTATTTGAAGAAGTGATCCTACATGCAGGCTTTTAGCGGTTAGGTCAAATCCTATATATCCAATTGTTTTATTGAAATTGAAATATTCATCTAATCCATCTTCATTAGAGGTTTGATGGATAAATCCTCTCTCTGTAAGTATTTGCAATAATTCTGAGTCAAATTTATGTTTTTTATTTGTTTCTTTCATAGTCTTAGATAAATTGAAAGCTGTTAAAATAATATTAATTACATTTTGTAAATTATTTGAGAACTAAATGATACACAAAATATTACCAAATTCCTATTATTCAATTGGATTAATGAGTGGAACTTCGATGGATGGTGTTGATGCATCCCTAATATTAAGTGATGGAATTGTGATTCAGGATATTATTTCTAGTGTTTCAATCCCTTATCCCAAAACTCTTCAAGAGAAAATTAAAGATTTAACAGTTAGTTTTACAAATAAGGAATTTAATCGAAATAAATTTTTTGGTGTAAGTAATGAATTATCAGAATTGAATTTATCGGCAGTTAACAAAATTAAAGACAGTATTAATCAGATGAATATTAATCCAGATTTAATTGGCTATCACGGTCAAACTATTTTGCATAGCCCTAAGGATACAGTGACATTTCAAATAGGAAACCCCCAATATCTCAGTAATCGTCTCAAAGTACCAGTTGTATTTGATTTTAGGATGGGTGATATCTTAAATGGTGGCGAAGGTGCACCGCTAACGCCAATATATCATAGGGCAAAAATTACAACAGATCAGGGTAGTCCAATAGCTATTGTAAATATTGGTGGGATCTCTAATATCACATACCTTAACGGAGAAAGTATTGAAGCATTTGACTGTGGTCCAGGCAATTGCATAATTGATGATCTTTGTAGAGAATATTATAATATTCCCTTTGATGATAAAGGTAAAATTGCTTCATCCGGTAAGATTGATCATGATTTTGTTAATAATATACTGGGTGATGAATTTTTTAATAAACGTCCGCCTAAATCTCTGGATAGGAATTACTTTCATAAATACATTCCATCTCTTCACGGTTTACCAAATGATAAAATAGCGTCATTTTCCTATTTAACAGCTCTTACAATTGCAAATGCAATAGAATCTTTTGAAGCTAGGCCACACAAAATAGTCTTAACTGGAGGTGGTAGTAAAAATATATATATTATTGATAAAATTAATGAAATTAGTGGACTAGGTGTTTCCATTATGGAAGACTTTGGTTTTAGTAGTCAGTATGTTGAAGCTGAAGCATTTGCTTACCTTGCAATTCGATGTCTTAGAGGACTGCCGATAACTTTTCCAACAACAACTGGTATTAATATGCCAATGAGTGGAGGTAAGATCTATAATCCACAATCAGGCGCTCTAACCAACTGACTACCAACCTCACAAATTTTTTTGAGCTAATCACTTTTTACAAATTTTAATTAAATTGTAGACAGTGTCTAATAATACAAGAAGTAGCTAGTATCTAAGGACATAGAACCCCCAGATGTTATTTCGCTATGCGCATGCCGATCAGAGTAAGATTGCGGAGAAGTTGGCGGGGTGATATAATTCATTATATATTTTATTGAGTAATCATTTCACAACCCAGTTATGACTAAATGAGACGATAGTGACTATGGAAAAGCTTATTAAGAAAAAAGAATATCCTGAACAATTTTTTAGAATTGAAAACTACAAAAAATATATAGAGGAGAACGAGAAAGGCGAAATTTGGGAGCTTTATCTTAGAGACTATGAATTGTATCGAAATGAAAATAAATCCAAAAATAAGCTTATAAATCATGGGTTTCCGATTTCTTCCATTGAAATAAAACTAATACAAGAGATGTATAGTAAAAACCAAAATATAATTGAAATCGAATACTTCTTTCAACGTAGTAGGATCACTATACAAAAAATATTAGATGGAAACGTTAATCCAAGTTATAAATCTCGCTCAAAATCGGTCAAACACCGCGAAAAGATTGATAGTAAATTAGACGTAATAAATGAATCTCAAAGGGATAGACGTTATAAATTTTTGAATATCTCAGAATTAAAAGCAATAATAAATAATTTATATACTGATTATCAAAAAGAAATAGATGAAGAAATCTCCCTCAGAGAAGAGACTGAAAAAAAAATATTAATTAACGAGCTAGAAAAAATTCGATCTGGAGGAAATGAGATTAAGCCAGTTAATAAAGTTGGAAATATTGTGGAACAAAACAGCGAAGATAATGCTGTTCAGCCAAATCAAGTTACCCTACCAAAGACACCATCTAATTCCCTGAATGAAACCCTAAAAAATGTTTTCGGTTATACTAAATTTAGAAGTGGTCAATTAGAAATAATAGAAAATATTATTAACAAAAGAAATACACTTGCAATAATGCCAACAGGTGCAGGTAAATCACTCTGTTATCAGCTTCCAGCAATCATATCTAAGAAAAATACAATAGTCATATCCCCTTTAATATCTCTAATTGAAGATCAGGTGGCAAGCCTGAAACAAGTTAGGATAGCTGTTTCAATGCTCCATTCAAACCAATCACAAAAAGAAAATCAGAGCGAATTGAACGAATTTATTAGCGGAAAAAATAAACTGCTTTATATCTCGCCTGAGAGATTAATGGCAAAAGATATGCTCTCTATGTTATCAAAGGTCGATATAGGTCTTATTGTTATTGATGAAGTGCACTGCGTCTCAAAATGGGGGCAGAGCTTTAGACCTGATTACGAAAAATTATCAATTTTGAAAGATCATTTTACTGACTCAGTTATAGCTGGTTTTACGGCAACAGCTGACAAAACAACAAGAGTTGATATTTTAGAAAAGATATTTGGTAAAAAGGCTGATATTTATGTTAAGGGGTTTGATAGACCAAATCTCAGTTTAAATGTTGCACAAAAAATTAATTGGAAATCACAATTACTAAAGTTCCTAAATATGCACAAAGGACAGGCAGGAATTATTTATTGTCTATCAAGGAAATCAACTGAAGAAGTATCACTTTTTTTAAATAATAATAATTATAATACTTCTGCATATCATGCCGGTTTAGATGCAGAGACCAGAAGAAATATTCAAAACGAATTTATGACTTATGAGGGTAAGATTATCGTAGCGACCATTGCATTTGGAATGGGTATAGATAAACCAGATGTTAGATTTGTTGTCCATTTGAATTTACCGGGCAGTATGGAGTCATATTATCAGGAAATAGGAAGAGCTGGTCGTGATGGAAAACCTGCCGATACATTATTGATATATGGTTTGGATGATTTGGTTATTAGAAGACGCATGATAGAAAATGACAACTCTCCAGAAGAATTTAAACTCAAAGAAAATAAGAGATTAGATTATTTGATTTCGTATTGTGAAACCCCAAACTGTAGAAGAAATACTCTTTTAAACTATTTTGATGATAGTACTGAAAAATGCGATAATTGCGATAATTGTCGAAGCCCAGCAAGTCTGATCGATGGTACGGATATTGCATATCAGTTGTTAGAGGCAATATATCAAACAGGTGAGTATTTCGGCCAAACTCATGTCATAAATGTTTTAAGGGGTTCTGTAGAAAAAAAAATCATAGAACGTAGACATCATGAATTATCTGTGCATGGAGCTGGGGCAGATAAATCCGCAATATTTTGGAGAAACATATTGCGTCAATTACTTGCATCTAACCATATACGCATTAACTTTCAAAAATTTGGTGCAGTCGAAATAACGCAAAGTGGGAGGAATATTCATAATAAGAGTAAAAAATTTTTTTATAAAGAAACAAAAAATGATAATGCCGAGGAAGTTGTTTCTTTGAATGATCACAGTAAAATAAAATCAAATAAAATTGATATCCAAAATAATGAACTATTTTTAAAATTAAAAAAAATTAGATTACATTTAGCTACTCAAGAGCAGCTGCCACCTTATATAATTTTCCATGACTCTACATTAGTAAATATGTCTAATAAATTACCCCAAACCGAGGAAGATCTTCTGAAAATAGATGGGGTTGGTAGTGTAAAGTTAAAAAGATATGGGGGACATTTCCTTGAGGTAATCAAAAATCATATTTTATCATAGGTAAAGAATATAAGAAATTAATGAACCATAATCATAAAATATTCATAAAATTAATAAAAAAAGCTTAAGAAATAATTGGGTAAAAAATTATCTTATACAAATAGTAAATTACTAAATAAATGAAATTTAAAAACTACATTATAGCAATTACGATTCTTCTGTTTTCACCACTTGAAGCTTTAGGATTAAATTTTCCACAATGTGAAGAAGACTCAGGATACCCTAACTACTGTTATGGTAAGAATGTGTATGATAATGGGGACATTTATGAAGGGTATTGGAGAGATGGGATGCCTCATTTTGAAGGTAAGTATACCTATAATAATGGTGATGTGTACGAAGGAAAATTGAGAAAATTTGATGCACAAGGTTATGGAACTTACACCTTCGCAGATGGCACAGTTTACGAGGGGGAATTTGTAGATGATATGTTTAATGGTCAAGGCACGATTACTTACTACAATGGAGATGTTTTAAAAGGTCAATTTGTTGATGATTTAATACATGGAAAAGGTGTTTTATATTGGGAAGATGGTTCGACCTATGAGGGTGAATTTACTGATGGTAAGATGGAAGGTTATGGAACATATAAATCTATTGATGGGGAAGTATACAAAGGCAATTTCAAAGATTGTCATTGAGTTCTCCCTGGCAAATCCACATCTAGGTCAGCAACAAGTGTCGCGGCTCCTCAAAACTGAGAAAAACGTGACGATACATGCCAGCGGTGTCCGCAATATCTGGCTAAGGGAGAAAATGAATACTACAGCACTGAGACTGGCAAGGCTTGCAGAAGATAGAGAAACTCTGGTAGTGTGATTACGTCAAAATCGCTTGGTAGTTAGACCGTCAAGTTCCCTTGGTAATCACACTAATACACATAATTTGTATTTAATATTTGAAGCCGCACTTCAATAATATATATCGTCCCTACATCTTTCCTCCCCAAACTCAAACTCAATCGTCGTGTGCGCGAGTTCAAACTCGCTGAGGCGGTCTGCAATTGCCATTTTTAAATCAACTTGCTGCTCCAAGGTTAGTGCTTGTTGCAATACTAAGTGCGCGGTAAGCACATGGTGCTCGCCGTCCAGTGACCACAGGTGTAGATGGTGAACGCTGCGGACTTCATCGAGCGCGGATAGACTTCGGTGAAGTGACTCTGACAGTGCTTTGTCAGGCGCTGCCTGAAGAAACAATCGAGTGGTACTCCAAAGGTTTTTTCCGACATTGAACACGATATAAAGGGTAAAAACGATAGACAGTGCTGGATCTAGAATAGGCCAATCTACAAAGAGCAGCACAATGGATACAATCAGGACAGCCACCCAACCCAGTACATCTTCCAATAAATGCCAGTTCAAGACCTTTTCGTTAAGTGTTTTTCCATGGCTAAGTTTATAGGCAGCGAATCCATTGACCACGACACCCAGAATAGCCAACCCCAGCATCCCTTCGACGACAGGCATTTCAGGTTGCAACAGTTTTGGGATAGCCTCTGACAAGACCCAAACTGAACCGGCAATAAGTACCAAGCCATTGATCAACGCACCTAATAACGACAGGCGGCGGTATCCATAAGTAAAATCATTGTTCGAGCCCTTCTCGCTGACCTTGCTCAGCACCCAGGCAAGACCAATGGAGAGGCTGTCTCCCAGATCGTGGACCGCATCCGCCATGATGGCGGTACTGTTGGTCAATAGGCCACCGACAAATTCAATGATGGTAAACGTTACATTCAGGAAGAACGCCCAACCAATTCGGGTGTTTGCACCGTGAGTATGGGAATGATCATGCATTCAGGATGCTCCTATAGGTATTGCCTTGTTTCCCCAATCGAAGTATGGGGTTTTGTGATTTATGATTTTGTATCCTAGTTTTATTTAATACTTCCTCTAGTTTTGCTTCTACTACATCCAGTGCTTCTTTTTTATCAGAGAGCATCAAAGTTGATTTGTTACTAAAGATTGCTTCAAACAAGATAGCTGCAATAGTATGACTTTTCCCAGTTCCAGGAGGACCTTGGACTGTTATGTATTTTGAATTACTCTTATTTATCGCATTTAATATTTTTCGTTGCTCTTCATTCAAAGGGATAGGAGATGCATAAACTAACTTATTCTCATAACTTTCATGATCCCAATCATTATTAATATCTTGGATTATAACTTCTGGCTCATTTTCAATAAATCCTGAGATTAATTTATTAAAAATTTCTGCAATCTTTGAGTTTCCTTTTAGATGACTGAGCAATTCTTCATAATCATTAAGATTTGACTCATCGGCTTTATCAAATAATGTTAAGCTTATCCGATTATCAAATTTTACTTGCTTATTTGATGAATGAGCCGGGTTTGGAATTTCAAAATCTATATTTCCTTCTGCCTTAAATGTTGTCAGAATTATATCAATAAGCCTATTTAATTGCTTACCAATAGACTCATCTTCTCCTATGTATAGAATTCTCTCCCCAAGTTGGGTTGAAATTTTTGCAGAGGTATTGTTGTTAGACTCCTGGAAAATGTACTCTATTGCATTCTTATTGATATATAGGATTTTATCGAAATCTAATTTGTATGTAATTTTTTCATTTTCTAGAATCTCGCTTATTTCTATAGGTAAAAAGAATAAAGGATAATTTCTATTAGCAAAAGTTATCCTACCAAAATATAAGTATAGTTGAAGATTTTCTGATAGCTTTTTGTTTGTATTCAATTCGTTTAAATTTGTAAATAGATCTACGACCTTTAATTCTTTAAATACCTCGACATACTTTAGATGGATAAAATTTTTATCCAACATTTTGTCCAAGATAGATATAATTGGATCAAATTCTTTATCAACAAGGTAGTTTTTTAGACAATCATTCAATTCATCTTCAAAGGATGAGGTGATTACTTCAGCAATATTATCGCAAATAGTCAAATTATCCTCATCATCAGAATTCTTATCTTTTCTTATTGTTTGAGTGAAGAGATTTGTTGAGTTTGCAATGAATGTATTTATTAGAAGTTCTCGAAGTAAATATATTGACTCTTGTATAAAAGTATCAGGGTCTTCGAAGTATTTTTCAAATAACTGTTCTAATTTTTTAGAAAATTCTTCATGAACAAGGTCGTTAATATTTTCAACATCTCTCAATGCTCTTTTTATTGCTACATCGAAAGAGTCTGCTGAAAAAGTTGATTTATGTTGGTTTCGTGAGACTTGTATTGTGAAGGATGTGTCTGTATCATTAATACGCGCTATTATAGTTTTGTAAAAGGAAGGGAAACGCGCTAAATCAACCGATAGAATATTACCAGATTTATCAGTTCGATCTATAGAACGTTTGGGTAATCTTCTTTTTCTGAAGTCAGTCTCCAGAAAGTTCATGAAATATTGTGTTATTGAATTTACAAATTCTGACATGCAAACCTCATAAAAAATTTATAATAAAAAAACCTTGATGTAAAATAAAACCTCCCAAAATCCATACTATCTAAATTACATTTGGGTCTATATCTTACGAGTAACATTCTCAGAGAATAATTTTTAAATGATAGAAATATGTTTTAATTATTAAACCTGGATTGTCATTGATCTGCCTATCTGATAAAATTTGATTTAGCATTTCAATGCTAGAAGAAGGGAAATTTCTATGTCATATGAAGCAGCCTTTAGATCGATAGATGATACCTTATGGAAAGACGCTGGTTGCAGTAGTGAGCTTGACTATATTGAACAAACAAGTTGGGTATTATTCCTTAAATACTTAGACGACTTTGAAGCAGATAAAGAAACGGCAGCTATTCTTAATGGAGAAACATATACACGCATCATCGATGGTGAATTTCGTTGGCAAGAATGGGCGGCTCCACGTCGATCTGATGGCACTCTTGATTATAATATTGCATTAACTGGTGATGATTTACGTCAATTTGTAGATCAAAAGCTTTTCCCATATCTCGCAAGTTTTAAGCAAATTACAGATAATCCCAGAACAATTAATTATAAGATCGGTGAAATATTCAGTGAGTTGCGCAACAAGTTACAAAGTGGCTATGCACTGCGTGAAGTAATTAATAAAGTTGATGAATTAAAGTTCTTAAGTAACACAGACAAGCACGAGTTAAGTAGCTTGTATGAAGATAAAATTAAGAACATGGGTAACGCTGGACGTAACGGAGGCGAGTACTACACTCCACGTCCACTTATCAAAAGCATAGTCAAAGTAGTAAATCCACAAATTGGTGAAACTGTTTACGATGGTGCAGTTGGTAGTGCTGGCTTCTTGTGCGAAGCCTATGACTGGATGCGTAACAGCAAGGAGTTGAGCGCTGCAGAGTACGAGACGCTGCAAACCAACACGTTCTTCGGAAAGGAAAAGAAAAGCTTAGCCTACGTCATCGGTATTATGAACATGATACTGCATGGCGTAGAGGCGCCAAACATTGTTCACACAAACTCACTCGCTGAGAACATTGCTGATATACAGCAAAAGGACAAAGTAGATGTTGTGCTTGCAAACCCTCCATTTGGCGGCAAAGAACGTGCTGAAATACAACAGAATTTTCCTATTAGAACTAGTGAAACGGCCTATATGTTTCTACAGCAATTTATCAAAATCCTTAAGACAAGTGGACGCTGTGGCGTTGTCATAAAGAACACGTTCTTGAGTAATACAGATAACGCAAGCGTTGCGCTTAGAAAGCAGATGCTAGAAGAATGCAATTTATTTGCTGTACTTGATTTACCCAGTGGTACGTTTATAGGCGCAGGCGTAAAGACTGTCGTGCTGTTCTTTGAAAAAGGAAAGCCAACAGAAAACGTTTGGTACTACCAACTAAATGTTGGTAGAAACATGGGTAAAACAAACCCACTGAATGAACGTGACTTGGCTGAGTTTGTTGATATGGCAAAGACGCAGCAGTTAAGTGACAACAGTTGGCTTGTGAACGTAGGCGATATCAATAAGGACACTTGGGACTTAACTGTAAACAATCCTAATCGTATTGAAGAAGTGGACAACAGAACACCACAAGAAATCATTGCTGAGATTGAACTACTAGATGCACAAGCTGCAGACGCATTACAAGCGATTAAGGAGTTGCTGTGATGTGGAAGAGAGAATTGTTGGAAGAAGCTTGCACCTTCATCAGCAGAGGTATTTCACCGAAATACACTGAAGAAGGTGGTGTACTAGTCATCAATCAAAAGTGTGTGAGGAATCATACGATTGATTACTCACTGGCTCGTCGCCATGACATTGAAAAAAAGAACGTTAAACCAGAAAGATTCATTCAACGAGGTGATGTCCTAATAAATTCAACTGGACAAGGAACTCTAGGAAGAGTTGCTCAAGTTAGAGACGAACCACCAGAACCAACAACTGTGGACAGCCATGTAACCATCGTTCGCCCAAATCTTGAAAAATTCTACTTGGATTACTTTGGATATGCTCTTATTCAAATAGAGGATGAGTTGAAAAATTCTGGGCAAGGCACAAGTGGACAAACGGAACTTGCCAAAACGAGAGTTCAAAAGGAGTTTTTTGCTTCGTATCCCAGCGACAAGTCAGAACAACAACGCATCGTTGCCAAGCTTGATGCAGCGTTCGCGGAGGTTGAAACTGTCTTTGCAATAACCAAAATGGCTATAGATAACTATTCTGCATTGAAAACATCTCTGCTTACACGAGAACTTAGTCCAAGTGAGGCAGCATGAACGAAGCTGATACACGTGCAGAACTAATTGATAAGCAGTTAGAGGCTAGTGGCTGGATTACTAGCTTAGAAACTGGTGTACGTGTAAGGCGTGAGTACAACATTAACGCTGGCGAAATTCGCGCTAGTGGGATGCGTACTGGACAGCTTAAAGCTGACTACGTGCTTGAGTATAACAACATTAAACTTGCAGTTGTAGAAGCAAAGAGTAATGAACTTGATGTAAGTGAAGGTGTTGCGCAAGCTAAGTTGTACGCACAGAAACTTCGTTTACAGACTGGCTTTGCTGCAAACGGTAAAGAAATCTATGAGATTAATCACAAAGATAGTGCTGAAGGAAAAATTGCACAGTTTCCAACTCCAGAGCAGTTATGGGAACGTACCTTCGGTGAAAGTAATGAGTGGTTAGAACGCTTTAACGCTGTTCCGTTCGAAGATATGAACGGAATGAAACAGGCACGTTACTATCAAGAACTAGCTGTAAACCGTGCTGTAGAAGCTGTGGCGAAGGATAAACAGCGAGTACTCCTTACGCTTGCTACTGGCACTGGAAAAACGTTTATAGCGTTTCAAATAGCTTGGAAGCTTTTCAAAAGTCGTTGGACACAGCAGAAGGATGCTAAACGTCAACCTCGTATCCTTTTTCTCGCTGATAGAAACATACTGGCTAACCAAGCATACTTAGACTTTGGTGCTTTTGATACAGCAGCACTGGTTCGCATCAATCCAACCGATATTGCTAAACGTGGTGAAGTGCCAAAGAACGGAAGTGTGTTTTTCACTATCTTCCAAACCTTTATGAGTGGCGAAGAAGGTAAACCTTACTTCGGTGAGTATGAACGAGATTTTTTCGATTTAGTCATTATTGATGAGTGTCATAGAGGCGGTGCTAACGATGAAAGTAGTTGGCGAGGCATACTTGATTACTTCGATAGTGCTGTGCATTTAGGCTTAACTGCTACACCAAAGCGCACTGACAACACTGACACGTACGATTACTTTGGAGAACCAGTGTTTACTTATAGCCTTAAAGAAGGCATACAAGATGGTTTCCTTACTCCATTCAAAGTAAAGCGTATCCAAACAACCATTGATGAGTATGTTTATACTTCTGATGATGAAATAATAGAAGGCGAAGTAGACGAAGGACATGTTTACAAAGAAAGTGACTTCAATAATCGTATTGTTATCGAAGAACGCGAGCGCAAGCGGGTTCAAGACATGCTGACTTCTATCAAACAAAATGAGAAGACAATTGTTTTTTGTGCGAACCAAGCGCATGCAGGAATGGTTCGTGATATTATCAATCAGGAAGCTGACAGTAAGAGCATAGATTATTGTGTACGTGTTACTGCAAATGATGGGGCGCTCGGGGATATGTATCTCAAACAGTTTCAAGATAACGATAAATCAATTCCAACCATCCTTACCACAAGTCAAAAACTGACGACAGGTGTAGACGCAAGGAATGTGAGAAATATAGTTCTGATGCGTCCAATTAATAGCATGATCGAGTTCAAGCAAATTATTGGTCGTGGAACACGTCTGTTTGAAGGAAAACACTTCTTCACTATTGTTGATTTCGTCAACGCTTTTCATCTCTTTAATGATGCAGAGTGGGATGGAGAGCCTGTCGAGCCAGAAGGAACTAATAAAGGTGATGGTAAGGGTGGTACTGATGTTACTGGCGGAGAAGGAAGAACTACTGGGGGGCCTGGGGGAGAAGATGATCCACCTAAAGCAAAACTTAAAATCAAACTCAGTGATGGCAAAGTTCGTGAACTTCAAAGTATGAGCAGCACTTATTTCTATGTTGATGGTAAACCAATTAGTGCAGAAGAATTTCTAAAAAGGCTGTTTGATACCCTAAAACTTCCGGAGCTTCTTGGAAGTGAGGAGCAGCTGAGAACATTGTGGGCTAACCCAATGACACGCAGGGAGCTTCTTAAAAAGCTTGAAGGGGCAGGATGTCACAAGGATGATTTAGAGAAGTTGCAAGAGTTGATAGATGCCAAAGATAGTGATCTATTTGATGTACTTGAGTATATAGCTTATGCAAAGCCAACAGTGAGCAGAATAGCTAGAGTAGAAACGAATAAGGATAATATTTATAATCTACTGAACGACAAACAAAAGGAATTTGTTTCTTTTGTACTTCGTAATTATGTCGAAATAGGCGTAGATGAATTGGATATTGGCAAACTCAGTACTGTGCTTAATGCAAAATATGGAAGTATTAATGCAGCTCAAGGCGAGCTCGGAACTATAGAAGAAATTCAAACAACATACATAAACTTCCAAAAACAGCTTTATGCTGAAATTGCGGTATAACCAGAATACACTATCAATTTTAAATATCGAGCCTATCAGAGTAAGATTGAAGGTAAGTTATGGAAATAATATAGATTTCTAATCTTTATAGTATCGATAAAAAGAGTTAATAGCCATAAATGCTACCACTGATTGGATTCAAACCAAGAACCTCCTGACCCATCTTAGAGGAATCATGCGTCTTGTAGAACTTTTTCAATATATTGTGATATTTTTGAGTTTAATAAATCAACTTTATTGTCAAAAAAATGATTGGCACCATCGATTAAGTCATGATGTACTTCAATGCCTTTTTGACTTTTTAATCTATCAACGAGTTTTTGTGTATCGGCTTTTGGTGCAACGATATCATCAGTCCCATTTATGATTAATCCTGATGATGGACATGGCGCTAGAAAATTAAAATCATAAAGATTGGCTGGAGGAGCAATTGAGATAAATGCTTCTATCTCAGGTCTTCTCATCAATAATTGCATTGCTATCCATGCTCCAAATGAGAAACCTACGACCCAACATCCTGTTGAGTCACGATTCAATGCCTGGATCCAATCAAGAGCAGATGCTGCATCAGATAATTCACCTATTCCTGCATCATATTCACCCTGACTTTTTCCAACGCCTCTAAAATTGAATCTCAACACAGAAAAGTTATTTTTAACAAATGTGTAGTAAGCATTATGAATGATAGGGTTATTCATCGTGCCGCCAAATTTTGGATGCGGATGAAGTAATAATACAATTTTTGACTCTGGGTCTTCATTATGGTGGTAGCGACCCTCAATTCGACCTGAAGGACCGTTAAACATGATTTCTGGCATTAATCCCTCCTAATGCAATCAATCAAGAATAATTAGCATAAATGCTAAACAATAGTAAATAAATTTATTTAATTGGATGTTTTTTTTTATATTTTATATATATTTATTTTTAAAACAAAAATGATTTATGTTAATGG
>JAYPSX010000013.1:0-13359 GCA_038133315.1 Hyphomicrobiales bacterium | reverse complement strand
TTGCAATGTGATGGCAAAACAGTTTATCAAAAAGATAATATATTAAATCATCAAGGAGTTGTAGAAAAATTACTGAATGATGGTAAGGCATACTATTGTTATTGCAGCGAAGAAGAACTTTTACATATGCGGGAAAGTGCGCTTAAAAACAAAAATGCTTCTATGTACAATAATAAATGGCGCGACAAAACACCAACCAAAAACGATCTAAAAATTAAACCCACAGTGAGAATAAAAACTCCACTAAGCGGTACTACTATTATCAAAGACGACGTACAAGGGGATGTAATCTTTAATAACAAGGATCTTGATGACTTTATTTTACTCAGAAGTGATGGGTCACCAACTTATTTATTAGCATCCGCTGTAGATGATCATGATCTTGGCATTACGCATATAATAAGAGGAGACGATCATTTAAATAATGCAGCAAGGCAGGCTAATATATTTGACTTAATGGAATGGGAAAGGCCACAATATAATCATATACCACTTATACACTCACCTGATGGAACAAAACTCTCTAAGAGAGATGGAGCTCTATCTGTTTTAGAATATAAAGAGGAAGGTTTTTTACCCATTGCTATTTTAAATTACTTGTTACGCCTTGGGTGGAGTTATGGAGATTTAGAATATTTCACAATCAACGAGATGATCGAATATTTTGATGTAAAGAACATTCATAAATCGCCTGCTAGATTTGATAAATCAAAATTACTAAATATCAACACGCATTACCTCAGAGAGGAAAAAGAAATTAATTTAATAGATTATATGTCTGATTTTGAGAATTTAAAATTCTCTGAAGAAATAAAAAGTAATTTAGAAAAAATCATTCCTCATTTAAAAACAAAAGCGAAGACATTAAATGAAATAAGATATTTATCTAAATATATTTATTCAAACGAATTCGAAATACCAAAAGATGTTGAAGCAGAAATTATTAATAAAAAAACAAAAGAAATTCTTATTGTATTTTGTGATAAATTAAAATCTATTCCTAAATGGTCTATACAAGAAATTACATTAGTAATAGAAGAACTTATTAAAGATGAAGAAATAAAATTGATTGAGATAGCGAAACCTTTAAGATTAATATTAACAGGTGCTATAGTTCCAACAGGTATATATGAGCTTATCTATGCTCTTGGTAGAGATTTAACTCATCAGCGTATTTCAACTTATTTACATAAATAATTAATTTTTTTTATTTGATAATATCAATAATTGTATATATAAAATGTATACAAATTCAAATTGTGGAAGGTTGTTATGGTAACAAAAATAACAGAAAATGGCACTGCTTACATTGAAATAAATAATGCAAGGTATGAACTACCCATATACAAGCCTTCAATTGGACCCAACGTACTAGACATATCAAAATTATACGCACAAGCAAATGTTTTTACATATGATCCAGGTTTCACTTCAACAGCAAATTGCTCATCAACAATTACTTTTGTGGATGGAGAAAATGGCGTACTTCTCTATCGTGGTTATAAAATTGAGGATCTTGTTGAACATGCTGATTTCCTAGAAGTCGCTTACTTGTTGCTAAACGGTGAATTACCCAACAAGAGTGAAAAAGCTGAATTTGATGCCGCTGTAACCAGTCATTCAATGCTTCACGAGCAAATGTCACGATTTTACCAAGGATTTAGACGTGATGCTCACCCAATGGCTATTACTTGTGGTGTAATAGGCGCCTTATCTGCTTTTTACCATGACTCAACAGATATTAATGATCCACACCAACGTATGGTTGCAAGCAGAAGATTGATTGCAAAAATGCCAACCATTGCAGCTATGGCCTATAAATATTCACTCGGTCAACCATTCGTTTATCCAAGAAATGAATTAGACTATGCTAGTAACTTTATGCATATGTGCTTTTCGGTACCAACCGAAGATTATACTGTCAATACAGTACTTGCAGATGCACTTGATAAAGTATTCATCTTACATGCAGATCACGAACAAAATGCCTCTACTTCTACAGTAAGGCTTGCAGGGTCATCAGGTGCTAACCCATTTGCTTGTATAGCGGCAGGTGTTGCATCATTATGGGGTCCAGCTCATGGTGGAGCAAATGAAGCTGCTTTAAACATGCTTGAGGAAATTGGAACAGCTGATAAAATTAATCAATACATCAAAAAAGCTAAAGACCCAAGTGATCCGTTTAGACTAATGGGTTTTGGACATCGGGTTTACAAAAGTTATGATCCACGCGCTAAAATCATGCATAAGACCTGTCATGAAGTTCTGGATGTTTTAGGGCTTAAAGATGATCCACTATTGAAGGTTGCAATGGAGCTAGAAAAAATTGCACTAGAAGATCCTTATTTCGTAGAAAAGAAATTATACCCAAATGTGGATTTTTATTCTGGTATTATCCTAAAAGCCCTTGGTTTCCCAAAGGATATGTTTACCGTTCTATTTGCACTCGCAAGAACAGTTGGTTGGATTTCACAGTGGAAAGAAATGATTGAAGACTCAGAACAGAGAATAGGCAGACCTCGTCAACTTTATATGGGCAACGTTGATAAGAGTTTTAAAAGGATTCAAGATAGATAGGTATTAAACAAATCTTCTAATTTCTTTGCATCAACTGATCTTTTCATAATTTCGTGTATCTCATTAAATCCATCCATTTGATACCTTCTTTTTGTTTCATTGTTTAAGAGCTCTAGAATATTTTTTGAAATATTTTGAGCATTGCAATCTTTTTGAACAAGTTCTGGTACAAGATTCTTTTTTAGAATTAAATTTGGCAGTGAAACAAAATGCTTATTTAAATTTAATAAAAAAGCAAAAATAGAATCTAAAATATTTAGTTTATATATTACCACCATAGGTAATTTTGCTGCAGTCAATTCTAATGTAGCGCTACCAGAGGCAACTAATGCAACATCCGCAACATAAAAACATTTAATCTTTTCCTGTTCATCTATTACAACATCAATGTCTAAATTATGCTCACTAAATGATTTTTCTATTCTAGTCTTGTATTTTTCAAAGGTTGGAATTTTAATTTTAAATTTTTGTCCACTAGATGCCATATGATTAAAGGATTCAATTGATGGGTCTAATAATTTATCTATCTCTGAAGCTCTGCTTCCAGGCATGAATAATATAATTTTAGTTTCAGAATTATTTGTGCTTTTAAGATTTTCCTTCTCTAGGATACTATTAAATAAAGAGTTTCCGATATATAAGCTTGGTGGGCCATCTAATTCTCTATAAATAGCGGGTTCAAAAGGGTAAATAGATAAAATATGAGTAACATATTTTTTCATATGCCGAGCTCTATAAGATCTCCAAACCCAAACGGAAGGTGGGACATAATTTATGATTGGTATGTTGGGTAAATGTTTCTTTATGCTTTTAGCAACTCTATGAGTGAATTCAGGGCAATCTATAATAATTAAAATATCTGGCTCGGAAGATGCAATAGCTTTGATTGCAAATTTGAGTTTTTTATTTAATTGCCTAATATTTTTTAAAATAGCCCATGTTCCGATCAATGATAGATTTTCATATGGAAATAGTGATTTTAGACCAAGATTTGATAATTCTTCACCACCAATACCAAAAATTTCTAACTGATAAATAAGAGATAGTCTTTTTACCAAATCAGCACCAATTTTATCACCAGATGCTTCTCCCGCAATTAATGCAATTTTTTTTATATTTTCAGTCATGTTATTATTCTATGTTTTTAATAACTACAAAAAATAAAATTTATATCAATCTTATTTAATTTATATAATTTGTAATTACTATCAGATTTTAATTCAGGATTGTCGATAGATATGACCGTTAACTCATAATCTACTTTCTGAGATTTATAAATTAAATTCTGAACAAGGTCTCCATTACCAGCGATTATAGCTAATTTTTTATTATTCATTGAATAATGTTTGTTAATCTAGATTTATTTTATAATGCTTTCTTCACTTGGATGTGAAAGACGTCTATCTGGTTTTTCAATTATAAAGTTTAATAAATCACTGATGATATTATTATTTTTATACTTATTCATCAAAAATCTTGATCTATCTGGTATTTCTATTGATGGCCCATCAAAAATCTCTATGTATACTTCCCTTATTTGCTGTATGTTTTCCTTAGTAAAACCTCTTTGCCTTAGCCCTTTTATATTAACGCCAGTTAAAAAACATCTTCTAAGAATTCCCTTACCTATCCCATAAGGAAGTATATCCATTTCTACAGCAGTCATCCCGGCTATATATGCATGTTTACCGATCCTCACGAACGGTTGAATTCCTGACAATCCACCAATAATTGCATAATCGCCAACTGATGCATGACCGGCCAGAGTTGCTTGATTGATTAATATTACATTATTTCCAATAACACAATCATGTGCAACATGAGCACCAACCATAAGCAAGCAATTATTTCCAATTGAAGTCCTTGAATTAGCAGTTGATGTACCAGGATGTATTGTAACACTTTCTCTGATTATACAGTTTGATCCTATGGTAATAAAATTTTTTTCTCCTTTATACTTTAAATCCTGAGGTTCCATACCAATTATTGCATTAGGGAATATTTTAGTGTCTTTCCCAATGTTTGTATTACCATCGATTATTGCATGTGGATGCACTACAACTCTGTCACTTAATTTTACATTAGCGCCTATGTATGAATACGCCCCGATGGACACATCCATACCAATTACTGAGCCGTCTTCAATTATTGCGGTTGGATGTATCATAATCTAGTACTATTATCAATCATTGCACTAATTTCAGCTTCAGCAATAAGGCTTCCTTGAACATATGCTTCACCTTTATACTTCCAAACACTAGATCTTTGTCTGATTTTTTTTAAATAATAGTATATGATATCTCCAGGAATAACAGGTTTTCTGAAACGTGCTTTATCAATTGTCATAAAAAAAATATTTAGATTAGCGTCTTCGTTTATATTGTTTGCAAGCATACATATCACAGCTGCTGTTTGTGCCATGCCTTCAATTTGTAATACACCAGGCATTATTGGATTGCCAGGAAAATGGCCTTGAAAAAATGGCTCGTTTATTGTAACGTTCTTAATACCAATCCCATAGTTATCACCATCCATTTCTATAATTTTATCAATAAGCAAAAAAGGATAAGTATGTGGCAATAACTTGGATATTGTATTAATACCAATAATTTTTGAATCATCAATCATTTTGCATTTCAAAATAAGTTAAATTAAACAAAAAAAATATAGCACAACAATAAAATAATTAATAACTATTTTCTGGATAATCGAGATATGGTTTTCAATTCACGATGATATGCTTTAATTTCTTGCGCAGGAAAACCTGCAATTTTTTTATCTGAAGAAAAACTTCGTGTAACAGCAGAACCAGCTGCTATTATTACATTATCACCAATAGTAATATGTTGCTTGATTCCAACTTTTCCCCCTATCATAACATTATTACCAATTCTTACACTTCCTGATATTCCAACCTGTCCTGCAAGTGCACAATTTTCACCTATAATTACATTATGAGCTATTTGAACCTGATTATCTATCTTTGTACCATCGCCAACAATAGTATCATTTATTGATCCTCGATCTATTGAACTATTTGATCCAACTTCCACATTATTCTGTATGATGACTTTTCCTATATGGGGAAATTTTTTTAATTTATTTGAAATCATAGAATAACCAAAACCATCCTGACCAATAGAAACGCCAGAATGAATAATTACATTGTCCCCAATAAGACAGTTTTTGATTGAACAATTACTTCCAATTTTAACATTTCTTCCAATAATCACGTTGCTACCAATTACTGTATTAGAGTCCACAGATGAATTCCTTCCAATTGAACAACCAGTCTTGACAACAACACCTGGATGTATCGTAACATTATCTTCAAGAAGTATGTTTTCATCAATGATTGCTAGTGAACTTATTTGATTTGTTTGATTTGAATCAATGTCCTTGTAAAAAAGGTTTATTACATCAATAATCACACTTTCTGGTGAATGTGTAAGTATAGGAAAAACGTGCTTTGGTAAAAGATGTTTCAAATCTTCTGTAATAAAACAAGCTGCTGCTTTTATTTGTAATGAAGCATTGTAATATGATTTATTTGATAAATATGTTATTTCATTTTTTCCAGCATTTTCAATATTATCAACACCATAAATCAATATATTATGAAATGTATTATCAAATATATAATTAGGTAGGACTTTATTAATTACCTCTTTTAGGTAGTAAGGTCCAAAATTTTCACAAAACAATCGCTCCATTTACAAACCTGTATGTAATTAAATAATCTTAAAACTAATCTTCTTAGAAAGATGTGCCGCCAGAAAACTGGAAGAATTCAGTTCTATCAAATGTTTCTTTATTTATTGCTTCAGTAAAATCAAATCTTAATGGTCCTATTGGAGAGTCCCAAAAAATTGAGGCACCTATTGATGTTCTTATTGAGTTTGAGTCATTAATTATAGCTTCATCTAGATCAGAGCCAAATAGTGTTCCAGCATTTAAATGAACCCCTCCCTTAATTCCGTATTCTTCTGTAAAAGATGGGATAGGGAATTGTATACCTGTGGATGCAGCTATGTATGTATTTCCACCAATAGCCTCTTCATTTGATCCAGACAGGGCAGCTGTAACATTATCATCAGCCTTTAGACGAGGGCTTATACCACGTGTTTGAAAACCACGTAACACATAACCGGGATCCATAAATGCGTCAGATATGTTTATCTTTTGATCATCAAGCCCAAAGATGTGCCCGAGATCGAAAGACATGGAACCAACAATATTCTTAGTAAAGTCAATATAGTAATTGCCTGAAATTTCGCTTCTCATATATTTTATATCACCACCCAATCCTGCAATATCTTGACTAAAATCTAGAAATAATCCATTTGTAGGGGTATAAGTATTATCCAGATCATTATAAACCAATGAATACCCAACCTCTGATATAGACCTATTACCTTCTAATTGCCTTAGAGATAAAGCAGCTCCCGATGGAACACCATAAACTTCATTATTTGTATAACTATATTTTAAATTAAGTTTTAGCTCCTCAGATAACGGAAAACCAAACCTCACGCCAGCACCTACGGTTTTATTTTTGTAACCTGATTGATCTGAATAATCTGTTTCGTTACCGTATATATCAAACCCTGCTGATACTGGAGAGTCAAGAAAAGTTGGTTCTGTGAAGCTTATATTTGCTAGATTTTGATTACCACCCAGAGTTAAATCCAAACTTACTCTCTGGCCCTTTCCAAGTAAATTTTGTTCTGCGAGTTTAATTGTTCCAACAACTCCAGTTAGACTTGAATACCCAGCACCAAAAGCAAGAGATCCAGTTGGTTTCTCACTGATGTTTATTCTTACAATCCTCCTGTCAGAGGCTGAACCTTGAAGTGTATCAACTTTTACATCACTAAAAAAATTAAGACTCCTAATATTTCTTATAGATTTATTCAGATAGGACTGATTGAATGCATCGCCTTCTGAAATTGCTAGCTGTCTTCTTATCACATAATCAAAAGTACGTTGGTTACCATTTATATCAATTCTTTCTATATACACAGGTGGACCATTACTAATCACATAATTGATGTCAATTGTATTGTCAGCTAAATTGACTTTTTCAATTGTATTGATTTGCACAAATGGGTGACCATTATCTCTGAGGAGATCAACAATTAACAGAGCACTGTCCTCCATTTTCTTTTCACTATAAACATCATTTTTTACTGTTTTAATAACTTTAGTTATTCGGTCTATGGTATTTGTGTTTATTTGATCGGTTATACTTATATCTCCAAAATTAAATCTTTCCCCCTCCTGGACCGTAAATGTTATTAAAAATCTATCACTCTGCGCATTTAGTTCAGCAACTGAACTTAATACTTTAAAATTGACATAACCATTATTTCTATAAAATTGCTTCAACAACTCCTTATCATATTCCATCATTGAATTATCATAAGATTTACCAGTACCCCATATTTTGTCAATGAATGTAGACCTCTTAGTAGCTATAGCATTACGTAAATTTCTATCAGAATAATTTAAGTTCCCTATAAAATTAATATCTGTGATTTTGGTTACATTACCTTCATTAATCTCAAAAATAAGATTTATTCTATTGAAATCCAGTTTGATAATTTTTGGTTCAACAAACACACTATACCTACCCGCAGATCTGTATGCATTTATAATAGTTGCAATATCTTGTTCCAATTTCTCATTTGAAAATGTCGATCTTGATTTTAGTTTAGTTAATGACTCCAAACTCTTATCATCCAGTGCCTTGTTGCCTTCAAAGGCTACTTGGTTTATGAGAAAATTTTCTTTTACTTCTATGAGTAACTTTGAGTTTTCGTATTTAATTATTACGTCTGAAAACAATTGAGTTTCATATAATTTTTTTAGAGATTCATCTATAATATTTTCATCATATAAGTCGCCTGGATCTATTCCAGAATAATTTATTATTGTAGCATCATCAATTCTGTTATTACCAACAACTTCCAATGTACTAATTATATGATTGCTAGCATAAGACTGCAGAGAATCAAAAAATACCAGCATAAAAGCAATAATTTTAAAAGAGTTAATAATTAGTTTTTTCATTTTTTTAATTTTTAGTTATTAACATATTTAGCATATTATCAATAATAATATTAAAATATATTTAAGAAATTTAAATCATTCCATAAAGCAAATAACATAAGTAGAATAATAAAGATTAAACCAAATCTATGAAAAATTTCATTGTATTGATCGCTCATTGGTTTTCCTCTCAATGCCTCGATAAAATACATAAAAAGATGCCCCCCATCAAGCATTGGTATTGGAAACAAATTTATAAGACCAATACTTACAGATAACAAGGCAGTAAGATGCAAAAGTGGAAGTAACCCATTTTGAGCAATCTCTCCAGAAATTTGGGCAATACGAATTGGCCCCCCTAAATTTTCAGAAGACTCTTTTCCAACAAATATTTTCCCTATGTAATTAAGAGACAAAGAAATAATTTTGTAGGTATCATTTATTCCTTCTTTTAGGGATAAATGTAAAGGCAGTTTTTCTGTGATTACATTCTCTTTCAAACTGCCGGAGCTAATACCAACATAATATACGGCCTCACCATCGTTATCAGGGTTTTTAAATTTCACATCTGGTTTTATTTCAAGAGTAACCTGGGCTCCATTTCTTTCAATTACAAAATTGATCGTATTCATCTTTTTAATTTGCAAGATATTTGATATATCACTAAATGTTCTTACACGTTCACCATCAATTTCTATAATTCTATCATTAATTAATATCCCTGCCTTCATTGCTGGGCTATCTTGTTCTATTGCCTCAATAATTGGTAAAACTGATGTTTTTCCATTTAGTGTATATAATCCAGCAAAAATAAATACAGCCAATAGAAAATTTGCAAATGGACCTGCACATACAATCAGAGATTTTGTATATAATGATTTTGTATGGAAACCATTTTTAGAGTTATTTATGTTTTTATCTATACTTGTTGGATCGGAGTCATCTATGAATTTTACATAACCACCAAGTGGAATCCAACAAAACTTCCATCTTGTACCTTTTTTGTCGAAAAAACCAAATATTTCTTTACCAAAACCTACCGAAAAACTTTCCACATCAACTTTATTTATTCGCGCAACAAGGAAGTGTCCAAGTTCATGAAAAAAAACAACTGTGGTCAATACAAAAAGAAAAGGTATTGTGTATATGATAATATTATTGATCAACTTTACTTCCTTTTTCTAAAAACAAATCACTAACCAGATTCTGAGCTACACTTTTTGCTTTTGTGTTAATTTCCAATATATACTCGATGCTATTAATATTTTGAATTTGTACATTTTTACTCATATATGCAATAGAATTTTCAATTATACCAAATATTTCTGTAAATTTTATTTTTCCTGCAACAAAACTTTGAACAGCCATTTCACTGGATGCATTATAAGTGATTATTCCTATTGGACCTATATCAAGAGCTTGTCTTGCAAGCATGACAGATGGAAATTTAACTTCATCCAAGGACCTAAATGTTAATTTGCCTACTTTCTCTATGCATAGATTATTATATTCTGGATATTTTTCATCTAGAAATAATGCATTACTAATTGGAACCCTCATATCTGTATCTGCCATCATAGCAATACTCGTTCCATCTTTTAATGCTATCATTCCGTGTATTAGTGATTCAGGATGGACTAATATATCAATTAATTCATGCTTAATATTAAATAAGTATGTTGCCTCAATTAATTCAAGCCCTTTATTTATAAGAGTAGCTGAGTCAAGGGAAATTTTATTCCCCATTTTCCATGTTGGATGTTTAAGTGATTCTTCAACAGTAACATATTCAAGTTCATCATTTTTTTTATCTATAAAAGGTCCACCAGAAGCTGTTATTATTAATTTTCTGATATCATCTTTTTTAACTGACTTTAATAATTTACTTAATGCACTATGTTCTGAGTCAACTGGAAGGATTTTTGTCGATTTGTTTATATTTTTATTAAATAATAAATTTCCTGCTGAAACAATTGACTCTTTATTTGCTATTGCAAGGGTAGCTGTATTATTAATGCAGTTATAAGTGGGCAATATACCATTTGATCCAGATATTGCAGATAATACAATATCCACATTTTCAGATGTAATATCCATAAGGCCATCAAGTCCTGCCTTTATTTTAACTCCAGATCCAAAAAGATTGGATTTTAAGTCATTATAATAATTTTTATCAAATAGTACGGCATATTTTGGTTTAAATTTGATTGATTGTTCAATTAATAATTTGTGATTACTCCCCGCAACAAGTGAGTGAAGTGTAAAATTTTCACTAATGTTTTCAATTGATAGAGCAGTTGTGCCAATTGAACCAGTTGATCCTAAAATTGTTAATTCTTTTTTCATAATTATATTATCTTGAATAGCTCATAGAAGTATATCAACAATGTGTATATTATTGTAACCCCAATTACACTATCAAATCTATCCAGAAATCCTCCATGCCCTGGTAATAAATTACTTGCATTCTTTATGTTGAAATTTCTTTTAATTAGCGAAGCAAATAAATCACCTAAAATTGCTCCAATTGATAATAACATAAGCGAAGTTATGAGTATGGTTTTATCAATTTGGTAATTCAAAAGGTTTAATAATGAATAATTTATTGTTACAGGAAATAAGACAGCAAAAATTGTACCTTCAACTGTTTTATTTGGCGAAATTTTTGGAAAAGCTTTTTTCTTGCCAATAAGTTTACCACCAATGTACCCTCCAAGGTCTGATAATATTGCCACATTAACAATAAACAGAATAATATATTTCGATTCATCTTGACTTTGATTATTCATTATTGAGTAAAAAAAGACGAAGAACATCAATGTATAATTGAGGGAATATAAAACCCATAAACTATTTTTTCTCATAATTAATAAATTCCAAAGAGAGCTAATGGATAGTGAAATAAGTAAAAGTATGAGTGCAGGCCAAATAAAATCCCATAACAAGGTTATTAATATGAGAGAAAAGAAATATAAAATTGACAGTACATTTTTTTTCTTCTGGCCCGATATTGTTATCAATTCATAAAATAGGATTGTTACAAAAAAAACCAAAGCAATAGAGAAGTACCACCCTCCAAGATATATTGGAAAAAAAATAATTGGCAACAAAACAAGAGAGCTATATATCCTTAACTTGAGATTATTGGTATCCATAATAAGTTGACAACCTTATTTAATTCCCGCTTCCAAATCTACGTTCTCTGTTGGCATACTGTTTAAGTGCATCTATTAACATATCTGGTCTAAAATCAGGCCAGTAATCATCAATAAAAACATACTCTGCATATATACTTTGCCATATCAAAAAATTACTTATTCTCTTTTCACCACCAGATCTAATAATTAAATCTGGATCTGGAAAATCTCTAGTATCAAGATATTTGGTAACTACACCTTCATTAATATCATTCTCTGATATATTTCCTTGGGCAATTTCACTAATAATTTTTTTAATTGCTCTAACCAATTCATTACGACCGCTATAATTAAAAGCAACAATTAGCTTCATTCCATCATTTCGTTCTGTTTTTTGTTCCACATTCTTGATAATTTTCTTTTGTGTGTCTGATAGTGTTTCAGAATCTCCAATAACTTTTATTTTTATATTATTTTTGATAATTTTATCCAGATAGTGACTCTCAAAATTTGCCATTAACTTCATGAGATATGATATTTCACTTTTGTCCCTGTTCCAATTTTCTTTACTAAAACTATAGAAAGTTAAATATTCGATCCCTATGTCAGATGCTGTTTTTGCAATATTCACCAAAGTATCAACACCGGTGCTGTGCCCACTTTCGTTACTAAGATTGTTTTTACGAGCCCATCTTCTATTACCGTCCATAATAAGAGCAACATGTCTGGGAAGGGTTTGGTTGGAATTCATAAAAATAATTGTATTATTTTATTTATACACTCATTATCTCTGTAGTTTTATTTTGAAGTAAATCATCAATCTTTTTTATTGATAAATCCGTAATTTTTTGTACTTCATTACTGAGATTTTTTTGATCATCTTGACTAAGATCACTTTGCTTTTCTAATTTTTTTAATGTATCCATACCATCTCTTCTTACATTGCGAACAGCAACTCTTGCATTCTCTGCATATTTACTCGCCACTTTGCATAATTCTTCACGCCTTTCAGCATTAAGCTCCGGAATAGGAACTCTTATTAGTTGCCCATCCAGATTGGGGTTCAACCCCAGCCCTGACTCTCTTATAGCTCTATCGACAGCTTCCGCTTGCCCCCTGTCCCAAACTTGAACCGATATTGTCCTTGGGTCAGGAACACTGATTGTACCAACTTGATTAATTGGCATTTTAGATCCATATACATCAACAACTATTGGATCTAGAAGACTAGCTGAAGCACGCCCCGTCCTCAGACCTGAAAATTCATTCTTTAGGGAGGTTACGGCACCATCCATCCTTTTTGAATAATCTTCAATTTTAAATTCATTTTCCATTATCAAATCTCTCCCTCATTATTACAGACAAGTGTAAATTCACCCTCATTTCTGATAATTTTTTGCATTGAGTCCCTCTCCATTATAGAAAAGACTATAATTGGTAAATCATTTTCTTTAGCAATAGCTACAGACGCCATATCCATTACTTTAAGATTGTTTTTTATGATATAATTATAGGATAAATTTTGAAACTTTTCAGCATCAATATGTTTTTTTGGATCCTTATTGTATATTCCATTTACTTTAGTACCCTTTAA
>JAYPSX010000012.1:1058-13407 GCA_038133315.1 Hyphomicrobiales bacterium | reverse complement strand
CCTAATAACCCAGGGTATTTCTCAGTATTTCGATATCTACAAGAATTTCTATCTGATCCAAGGGTAATAGATTATCCTTGGATAGTACGTTTTCTATTGGTCAATTTTATTATTTGTCCCTTACGATCCTTTTCTTCATCAAAGATTTACAAGGAACTATTTCATCAATACTCTGGACAATCACCATTGAAGCTTTATACAGAAAAACTAACACATTGCCTTAATGAGTACGATAGCCCTGATAAGTTTTACTTTGCAATGCGCTACCAAAATCCTTCTTTAGAAGATGTAATAGATCAAGCCCTTAATGAAAATCCAGATGAGCTTGTAATTTTTCCGCTGTTTCCACAATATTCATCTGCTACAACCGGTAGCGTTTATGAGAAAGCTGCTAAAATTTTAGCTAAATATTGGGTGATACCCAAAGTAACCTATGTCGGTCAATTTTATTCTGAACCTTCTTTCATTCGAGCCTGGACTAACAATGTCTCGAAGTTTCCATTAAATGAATATGACCACGTTCTTTTTAGCTTTCATGGTCTACCAAACTCACAAGTGAATAAGGTTTATTTAGATAATAAATGTGCTGATAAAGATTGCGACAATGGAGTCAATGAAATAAATAAATATTGTTACAAAGCTACTAGTTATGAAACAGCTAGGCTAATTGCTAATTCTGTTAACATCCTTGAGAAGGATTACACAGTTTGTTTTCAATCTAGATTAACAAAGAATTGGCTAGAACCATTTACCGATAAAGTTTTGGAATCATTAGCTTCTCAAAACAAAAAAAGAATCCTCATTGTCTCTCCTGCATTCACAGCAGATTGCTTGGAAACTGTGATCGAATTGGGCAAAGAATATCAAACCTTATTTCAACAAGCTGGAGGTGAGATCGTGCATTATGTTCCTTCTCTAAACGCTTCTGATCTGTGGGTAAACTCTATCAAGGAGATATTAAATTGATGTTTAAAGATGGGTTACTAAAAGACAAGCATATCTTAGTTACGGGTGGAGGAACTGGGCTTGGAAAAGAGATGGCAACACATTTTGCTAAACTTGGTGCAGATATTTCTATTTGTGGTAGAAGAGAGGAGCCCTTAAAGAATACAACCAAAGAATTGCAAGAGAACTTTGGCATTAATACTTATTACGAGACTTTAGATATTCGATCAGCACAGGATGTTGAATCGTTTATAGATAACGTATTTGCTGTTAAACCGTTAACAGGATTAGTTAATAATGCTGCTGGAAATTTTATATCTCCAACACATAAACTCTCATCCAAAGGTTTTGATGCGATTGCAAATATTGTTATGCACGGAACCTTTTATATTACGCATTGCGTAGGACAGAAGTGGATACGTGCCAATTTACCAGGATCAATTATTTCCATTCTTGCAACTTGGATTTGGACCGGATCTGCGTTTGTTGTTCCCTCTGCCATGTCTAAATCCGCCTTGCATGCAATGACGATGTCATTAGCTGTAGAGTGGGGACCAAAAAATATTAGAGTTAATGCTATTGCACCAGGCGCTTTTCCTACCAAGGGTATGACTGCTAGGCTTGATCCCAATGGATCCATGATGTCTGATGATACTAATCTAAGCAAATCTATTCCTATGGGTAGGTATGGAAAAATGGAAGAATTACAAAATTTAGCCTCATTCTTGATGTCCGATGGCTGCGACTATCTTACTGGTCAGAGCATAGCACTTGATGGAGCGCAACATTTAAGTGGTGGTGGAACCTTTTCTAACTTAGCTAGCGTATCTGATCAAGATTGGGATAATATAAAGGCTGCCATACAACAAACCAATGCTAAAGATAAAGAAGAGAGGAGTTAATAATGACTAATATGCACGATATACTTGCAAAGCAGAAACAATATGTTTTGAAGGAGGGTTCTCCAAGTAACGCTTTAAGAATTGACCGACTTAACAGAATGAAGGAGCTGATTCTTGATTATAGATATAAGTTTGTTGATGCCTTGAATGAAGATTTTGGAGTTAGATCTAAAAATCAATCAATGATCACAGATGCTTATTCAATTATCCCAAACATTGAATATGCAAAGAAAAATTTAAAATCCTGGACTGCCAAAAGTAAACGAAAAACATCTTTTCCCTTTAATATCTTAGGTGCTAAATCCTATGTGGAATATGAACCACTTGGAGTGGTTGGAATGATTTCACCCTGGAATTTTCCAGTTAACTTAACGTTCAGCCCACTGATTGCTGTTTTTGCCGCTGGAAATGTTGTCATGCACAAACCTAGTGAATATACAGAAAATACTTCCTCCTTACTTAAGGAAGCTTGTGATAAATATTATGATGAAACTGAGTTTGCGACAGTTTTAGGCGGCCCAGATGTTGGTGCTGAATTTTCTTCTTTAAAATTTGATCACCTGCTTTACACTGGTAGTGGTGCTGTTGGCAAACACATCATGCAGGCAGCTGCTAAAAATTTAGTTCCTGTAACTCTAGAATTAGGTGGAAAATCACCAGTTATTGTTGGAGAGAGTGCCGATTTAAAATCAACAGCAAGACGAGTCATGATGGGAAAAACAATGAATGCCGGTCAGATTTGTTTAGCTCCTGATTATGTTATTGTTAAAGACAATCTAGAATCTGCCTTGGTAACTGAACTTAAAGAAACCGTTAAAGAATATTATCCAGATATTAAACACAATCCTGATTACACATCCATTATTAATCAAAAGCATTTTGATCGAATAAACTCTTTGATTCAAGATGCTAGAGAGAAGGGTGCAACCATTGATGAAATTAATCCAGCAAATGAAGATTTTTCTCAACAGGAAGCTTATAAAATACCGCCAACACTTGTAATGAATCCAACCGATGATATGGCCGTCATGCAAGAAGAAATATTTGGTCCTGTTTTACCTATCAAACGTTATTCTCATATTGATGAAACTATTGAGTATGTTAATTCTAAAGACAAACCACTAGGGTTGTATTACTTTGGTTCCAACAAAGAGGAGGAAAATAAAGTCCTATCAAAAACCACTTCGGGCGGGGTGACTGTTAATAATGTGATAGGACATTTGCAGCAATCTGATCTTCCATTTGGTGGAGTTGGTCCAAGCGGAATCGGAAGATACAATGGCATAGAAGGATTTCTTAATTTTAGTAATGCAAGAGCAATTTACAAAGAAGTTAGCCCAAGATTTGAAAAACTTTTTGGTTTTATGAGACCTCCTTATAAACAGGACGTTGAAGCTACTCTTAAAAAATTGATTAAGTAATGCTCAAAACACCCATCCTATTGGGTATTAAATATTTTCGTTCAAGGGATACGGGCTATTTATCTTTTTATGCGTTAATTTCTATAATTGGTCTATCTTTGGGTGTAGCCACTCTCATCATAGTTCTATCTGTCATGAACGGTTTTGAGAAAGAACTGCAAACAAGAATCCTAGGCGTTGTTCCACAATTGGTTGTAAAAAAAGACACTCCTTTTGAGATGAATCAAGAGTGGATTAATAATCTTAATAACAAGAAAGAAGTAATTTATCACTCTCCCTATATTCAAAGTGAGATCTTGGTACAAAACACTTATGGAACCAAACCGTTATTGTTAGCAGGTATATATCCTGAAGTTGAAGAAAAAATTTCTATTATTCCAGACTTTATTATTGAGGGGACATTGCGTGACCTATCATCCCAAGATGGGATAATAGTTGGGGCCTCTCTTGCTAATGCATTGAACATCGAAGTTGGTGATACCTTACGTGTGTTTAATGGTGAGTTAAGATCAAACTTATTTGGATCTGTGCCTAGAAGCATTCAGTTGAAGGTGTCTGCCATCTTTGAATTAAAATCTGAAATTGATGGCTCGCTAGCGCTTGTCCATCACGACCTAGCAGCAAAGTTGTTGAGATTGGCTCCTAATATGACACAAAGTATTAGAGTCAAACCCACAAACCTATTTAATGTAACTGAGATTGGGTATGAAATTCTTGATGAATATGATCTATTAGATGAGGGATATTACTTCAGTACTTGGTTTCAAACTCATGGAACCTTATTTCAAGCAATTCAACTAGAAAAGAGAATTATTGGATTATTAATATTTTTAATTGTGACCGTTGCTTGTTTTAACATACTTTCGAACTTAGTTATGACAGTCAAATCAAAGGAATCTGATATTGCCATTTTAAAGACTCTGCACATGCCAAGAAGAGGCATATCATTGATATTCATTACACAAGGCCTCCTTATTGGGATCATAGGCATTATGTTTGGAACTATGTTAGGTCTTATGCTTACTCCTAACTTAGATAAGATTTTAGCTTTTGTAGAAGGATTCACTAATAGAAATTTATTAGATGCATATTTTATTAACTATTTTCCATATTATTTTGATGTGCAGCAGATCCTAATGATAATAATCTCATCGCTTATATTAACTATTTTGTTTGCATGGATACCGGCTCAAAAAGCAACAAAAGTATTACCAGCACAGATTTTAAGACATGAGTAAGCTGGTAATATCTAATCTATCTAAAATCTACAATGACGGTTCATACCAAACAACTGTTTTGAATGGTCTTACTTTTACTGCTAGCAAATCTTCGCTGACAGCAATAACTGGAAAGTCCGGCTCTGGTAAAACTACTTTGTTAAATCTGATTTCTGGAATTGATAAACCAACTGGCGGTGAAATAATATTTAATGATAAAGTAATTAATAACTCTGATTCATTAACTCAATTTGCTGATTTTGGTTTTGTTTTTCAATTTCACTATCTTATTAGCACTCTTACCATTGAAGAAAATATACTTATTGCAGCTGAAATTAAAAATCTTCCAACGAAACAAGCTAGGCTTCGGCTTCATGACTTTGCTACTCAATTAGGTATCAACGATAAGTTAAAGCAATATCCTTTTCAATTATCTGGAGGAGAGCGTCAAAGGGCTGCTGTCATTAGAGCGATCATTAACGAACCTTCATTGGTTCTGATGGATGAGCCAACAGGTAACCTAGATCAAGATAATTCAATCAAACTACAAGAACTTTTAATGGATCTAATGCATCAACAGGAGTCTGTTTTTATTGTGGCCACCCACGATATGGCTTTTGCAGGTCGTGCAGATCAGGTTATTGCACTATAAAATAAGAAGATGTTTGATCTAATTCTTTCTGGTGGTTGGTTTATATGGCCTTTGCTGATTTCTTCTGTGCTGATGATATCTATTATTCTTGAAAGAATTTGGTTGCTACAAATAAAATTAGTAGTGCCTGAAAACTTACTAAAACAAGTTGTTATATTGATAGAAAATAAAAAATTTACAATCCAACAACAAGAGTCTTTTGCAGCTATGTCACATCTTGGAGCTATGCTAGCAACTATCTTCAGATATTCTCATTTACCCCGAGATATCTTGGAATCTAAAGCAGAAGATAAAGCAGAAGAAATAAAATTTGATTTAGAAAGAAATATTAATAATTTGGGTATCATTGCGAGCATTGCTCCTTTGCTTGGTTTGCTTGGTACAGTTGTTGGAATGATTAAAGTTTTTGCAAATCTTGATTCACTAAGTCAATCAAATACAGCTAATTTACTTGCTTCCGGTATCTCTGAAGCATTGGTAACAACCGCCGTAGGATTATTGATTGCTGTACCTGCATTGACAGCTTTTCATTTATTCAATAGAAGAGTGGAAAGGTTAATGGTGACCATACAAACTGAATCGTCGAAGCTATTAGATTATTTAACTAAAAAGTGAAATTTCTATCAAAAAAACGTTCTACTTTCGGGGTAGAACTTACGCCCTTGATAGATATTGTTTTTTTATTAGTTATTTTTTTTGTGGTGACCTCTAAAATCCAAAGCAATCAATACATAGACTTGGAATTACCTGAGACCGATAATTTCAATCAGGGCTCGGTCATATATGATCAAACAATTTATCTGTATGCTGATAATAGGGTAGCTATTAGCAATAAAACACTTAATATCAGTAATATAGAAGAAATCTTAAATCATATTCAACAAATATATTCCACGAATGAAGTTTTAATACTTGCAGTTGAAAAAAGAGTATTTTTTGAGAATGTTGTTAAAATAATGGACGGTCTAGAGAATTTGGGCTTTATAAACATAAAACTCCAAACATATACTCATGAACAAAGCATTTAAAAGACTTCTAGGTTATACCTTCGCATACAAAGGCTCTTTTCTAATAGCCGTGTTTGGATTTTTGTTATTTGCAGCAGCTGATATTGCTGCCGTCGAGTGGATACGAAGAGTAATTGATTTTATAAGCTCAGATCAACCTCATCCAAGCAGTTATTTAGCTATTGCTCTGATAGGTATAGCAGTAATAAGGGGAGCTGGTTTCTTTATTGGTAATTATTTTATGGCTAGGGTTGGATTTGGGATTGTGCACGATCTCAGAGATCAATTGTTCACTAAATTATTGTATTTACCGAAAAGGTATTTTGATGATTCCCAATCAGGCCAGCTTTTAAATAGAGTTACTTATACTACTACACAGGTTTCTGGTGCAACATCAAATGCAGTAAAAACGATCATAAAAGAGGGAGCGCTGCTTATTGGGCTTTTCTTTTATATGTTATACCTAGACTGGAAACTAACGTTAATGCTAATTGGCGTGATCCCTGTAATTGGCTTAATTGTTATGGTTGCAGGCAGAAGACTTAGAAAACTAGCGCAAAAAATTCAAACTGCAATGGGAGATGTTACTCACATTGCTTCTGAAGCCGTTGATGGTAACCAAGAAATTAAATCTTTTGATGCAAGTTTGTATGAGACCAAGCGCTTTTCAGCTGCAAATCAAGCAAATCGAAAACAAAATCTTAAACTCGAAGCCACTAATTCTCTTGCAACTCCCATAGTACAAATCCTGATTTCTTTTTCATTAGCTTTAGTTGCCTTTATTGCTCTTGATCAAGGCTTTTCCATTAAGCTTGAAGCAGACACCTTCGTTGCTTTTTTTACTGCTGCTGGTTTGATGGCGAAACCAATGAGGCAGCTAACAAGCGTCAATGCCGTTATTCAAAAAGGTATAGCTGCTGCATCAGAAATATTTAAACAATTAGATGAGCCTATAGAAAAAGATACAGGCAACATAACTTCAGAAATTAATGGTCACATTAAATTTGAAGACGTAGGTTTTTCATACAATGCAAGAGAAATTATTTTAAATAACATTTCTTTTAATGTGTCTCCCGGTGAAACTATCGCACTAGTGGGTAAATCAGGTTCAGGAAAATCAACTTATAGTAGACTAATTTCAAGATATTATTCTGGCTATTCTGGAAGCATTTCTATCGATGGCATTGATATAAATGATTACAAACTTCAACACCTGAGAAACTCTATTGCTATCGTTACTCAGAAACCAAATTTATTTAACGATACTTTAGAAAGAAATATCGCTTACGGTGAGGCAAACATTGATCTTGATAGACTTAAGTTTGCAGCTGAAAAAGCTGGCTGCAAATCTTTTATTGATAAACTACCAGGTGGTTATAAAACCTATATTGGAGATGACGGCGTATTATTATCAGGTGGTCAAAGACAGCGCCTTGCTATTGCAAGAGCATTTTATAAAGATGCCCCAATCATCATACTTGATGAAGCAACTTCTGCGCTTGATACTGAATCAGAATCACTGATTCAATCATCAATAGATGAACTTACCAAGGGAAAAACTACGATCATCATTGCCCACAGATTAAGTACTATTGAAAAAGCAAATAAAATTATTGTGATTGATGAGGGAGTGATTGCGGAGCAAGGAACTCATAAAGAGTTGATTGAATCAAATGGATTGTACCAGCAGCTCTACAAAAATATTAATACATCATCCACTCCCAATGTTCCTCTCAAACCAGCTGCTCCAAAATACATGCCAGATTTTTATGAAGAAGAAGTTTCTTCCAATGCTTTTATCAATGCTTGGTACAACAAAAGTATTTGGTTATGGGCTTTATACCCATTAACGCTAATTGTTCAACTGTTTTATAAATCTAGAAAAAAAAGACTTATAAGCAAACAATCAAAATTTGCTAAGCCTGTGATCGTCGTTGGAAATATTACCGTTGGAGGTACTGGTAAAACTCCCTTAGTGAGATCGATTGCAGAACATTTTATTAATATTGGAAAAAAAGTAGGAATAGTGAGCAGGGGATATGGCGGTAATTATCAAGGGACCTTTGAAGTATCTAAAGATTCTTCGTTTAAAAAAACAGGTGATGAAGCCCAAATCTTGAGCAAGCTTGGCATTCCTTTAGTCCTTGATAGAAATAGATCTCGGGCTGTTAATCATTTATTAACCAAATACCCTGAAACAGATCTAATTATTACTGATGATGGATTGCAGCATTACAGCATGAATAGAGATATTGAAATTGCAGTATTAGATGGTCGCAGACGTTTAGGGAATGGGCTGATGTTACCAGCTGGTCCTTTAAGAGAACCAAAATCTAGATTAGCTCAAGTAGATTTTGTAGTTAATAATGGGGGGCCTGCTGAAGATGGCGAGTATTTAATGTCTATGAATCCATCAAAGTTTGTTCACTTGAGTTCAGGAAAATCCTACGATGTATCCAGTTGGCCAATGAATAAAACTGTTCATGCTGTTGCTGGCATTGGAAACCCGAATAGATTTTTTGATTTACTAACAAAATTAGGTTTTTTATCGATTAAGCATGCATTTTCTGATCACCATAAGTTTCAGCAAAAAGATCTTGAATACCTAGATCATTTACCAATCATAATGACCGAAAAAGATGCTGCAAAATGCAAAGAATTTAAAAATTCTAAAATTTGGTATTTGGTAATTTCGGCACAACCCGAAGGAAGATTTCTTAAGGACTTGGAGGCAAAAATAAATGCTTGATAAAGATATATTAGAAATATTGGTCTGCATAAAGTGCAAGAAATCTCTGAGCCAATCGCATGACCTTGCTTTGGATTGCAAAAATTGCAATATATCGTATCCAATACGTGATGATATACCACGCTTAGTTGAGTCTGAGATAATTGATCACAATGGTTAATGTTCATATTGTTATACCATCAAGACTTGGTTCCACAAGACTTCCAGAAAAACCACTTCAGTTAATTGGAAAAAAAACTCTGATTGAAAGGGTTTTTGAAAATGCTAAAGCGTCAAATTTTTCGTCAATTCATATCGCAACAGATAGTGACAAAATTGCCTCGGAAGCATCCGTATTTTGTAATTCGGTGATTTTAACTTCAGAACATCATCTATCAGGCACGGATAGAATAAATGAGCTATGTAATATTAAGGGATTTGATGAGAATGACATCATTATTAACTTACAAGGAGATGAGCCTTTTATGCCGATTGAAATAATTAACTCAATGCCTGACATACTGAATGGCTTTGATATAGCAACTGCATGCGTTCCTTTTAAAAGCATACAACATGTTGAAGATCCAAATAATGTTAAAGTTTGTTTTGCTCATAACCAAGCATTGTATTTTTCAAGGAGCGTGATTCCTAATAACTTTATTAAAACAGATGTTACTTACTTTAAGCATATCGGTATTTATGCTTATAAAGTTAATACATTGAACTATATTGACAAATTACAACCCGCTAAACTTGAGCTCAGTGAGAAATTAGAACAACTGAGATTTTTGGATCATAATTTAAAAATTGGAATCAAAAGTTTTGAAGTTGAGGCTCCCATAGGAATTGATACCCTAGAAGATCTCCAGCGTGCTCAAGCATTAGTAAATTGAAAATATTTAACAATCAGAATGTAACTAATTTTTTTAAGTTACCTTGTGTAGCTGATAGCGTCTATCAATTAAGCAATGCTGAAGACTATCTGGAACTATACCAAAATATTACAAATCCTATTGTAATAGGAGAAGGATCAAATTTAATTTTGCCTCCAAAGTTAAACAAACAGGTTATTAAATTAAATTACAAAAATATTTCTCACAATAATAATCTGATTGAAATTTCTGGAGGAGTAACTTGGGAAGAACTTATAGATTACACTCTTTATCATGAGCTCTATGGACTAGAAAATTTAACAGCTATACCAGGCCTTGTGACAGCTGCCCCCGTGCAAAATATTGGTGCTTATGGAGTTCAAATAAGTGATTTTATTGAATCTGTAATATGCTGGGATTTAGAATCCAAAAATTTTACAACACTAAATAAAGATGATTGTTGTTTTAATTACAGGCAATCCATTTTTCAATCTAATAAATCTTTAATTATTCATAAGGTAATTTTGAGATTAAATAATTTTTTTGAACCAAATATTTCTTATCAAAGTATTCAGGATTACTTTTCCCTAAATCAGGTAGATCATAATGATCTAACTCCAAAAAAACTTTCGGATATTATTCGTAACATTCGACTCACCAGACTTCCTGATCCAAAAAATAATCCCAATGTGGGAAGCTTTTTTAAAAATCCAATTATTAATGAGACCCAATTATCAGATATCAAAAATACTTACCCCAATACTCCATGTTGGATTGAAAATAATCTTTATAAAATCTCAGCAGGTTGGCTTATTTCTAAAATTAAAACTGATCTTACTTATCGAGATGTTGAAATATTTGAACCAAATAATCTAGTTTTGATTAATAGGGGGTGTTCTTATAATCAATTAATGAGATTAATTTCAGAAATTAAAACGAAGGTAAAAGATAATTTTGATATTGTCCTTGCTGTAGAACCTGAAATCATTGCATGACTGTTCTTATAGCCATTACCAGTCACCTGCTTGCTGTAATTAGTCCAGGCCCGGATACAGCTATCATTTTAAAAACAACTCTTTCAAAGGGAAAATATGCTTCAAGATATGTTGCATACGGTATCGGAACAGGGATATTTTTTCACTGCATTTTTGCATCTGTTGGCTTGCAAATAATAGAGCGGTTTTTACCTAATATCCTTCAGTTTATTACATTAGCTGGTGGAATTTATTTTATCTATATAGGAATAAGCTCTCTGATACCCAATCCTAATGAAAATAAGTTGATAGGAAGCAATAACGATTTTATGACTGGTTTGTTAGTTAACCTTCTTAATACCAAGGCTCTTCTTTTCTTTATTAGTTTATTTGCATATCTCAACACACAGGTAAGTTATATTTACTTATTTGTAATGTATTTTCCTGTTGCAACCGCTTGTTGGTTTTTATTCCTAGGATCATTTGTTTCATCCATTGGTAACAAAATTAAATTTTTACAATCCAACGCAATGAATTATATGTTTGCATTATTTTTTATATTGACAGGTATTATCATTTTATTAACCAGATGAGCTTTGAAAACATAATAAATTTTATTTCAAACCAAGATGATAATTTTCCTCCAGTTCACCTATGGGATCCTGCTTTATGTGAGGGCTCTAAGTTTAATATTGATCAAAATGGACAATGGCACTTCAATAACTCTCCAATTAAGCGAGAAAAATTTCAAATACTTTTCTCTAGAATCTTAAAAAAAGAAGGGGATTCATATTTTCTTGTCAGTCCTGTAGAAAAAATATCAGTGGATTGTGCTATCGCACCATACAAAATTATAGATTTTGAAATAGACTCATCGCACAATATTTTATTCAAAACCAACCTTAACTATTCTTTTCGACCAGATAGTAACTTCTCATCTCGCCTTATAAACAATGAAAGCGAGACCATTCCAGTCATAGAGATAAGAAATGGCATCGAAGGGTTTTTTGATAGGAATGTATATTACCGGTTAGCTGATCTTATTAGCTCTTATGGCAAATCCAATGGAGATACTTTGGAACTTCGCTTTGCCAACTTTCACTTTAAACTAGGATTCTGTACTTAGTTTAATTTCAATCCATTCATTTATATTTTTCTCAACAAACTGAAGGGGTAGAGCACCATTCTTTAATATTTCATGATGAAAATCTTTAATATCAAATTTATCACCAAGCTTATCTTTGGATTTATTTTTAAGTTCTAATATTTTTAATTGTCCTATTTTGTATGCGAGGGCTTGGCCTGGCCAATTTATATACCTGTCTACTTCATTAATAATATCTTGCTTTGTTTTGGCAGAGTTTTCTAAAAAATAATTGATAGCATCTTGTCTAGACCAATCAAAGTAGTGCATACCGGTATCTACAACCAACCTAATTGCTCTCCACATATCATAGGTCAACTGACCAAATTTTGAGTAAGGATCTTTGTAAAGTCCCATATCATATCCCAGACTTTCACTATATAGCCCCCATCCTTCAACAAAAGCAGTAAATCCCCCGTATTTTCTGAAGTTAGGCAAGTCCAGTTCCATTGCTAAAGATATTTGCAGATGATGACCAGGTACAGCC
>JAYPSX010000012.1:0-1048 GCA_038133315.1 Hyphomicrobiales bacterium | reverse complement strand
GGTACAGCTTCATGAACTGATAGAACTTCAATTTCATATTTTGGTCTGACTTCTGGCTTATAAAGATTCACGTAATAATATCCAGCTCTAGAGCCATCCGCAGCTGGTCTTTGATAATAAGCAGTAGTTGTATCAGGAGCGCTTTCATCGGGTATGGGTTTTAATCCATAAGGCATAGATGGAAGTTTCTTGAAGAGATGAACCAATTCTGGATCTATGCGTTTAGACGTTGCCAGATACTCAGTAAAAAGATCATTAGGATTATCAAAATAGAACTTTGGATTGCTTCGTAAATCATCTAAAAACTCTTTAAAGGAGCCTTTCCATTTGACTTGATCCATAACCGCTTGCATTTCATTTCTAATTCTTGCGACTTCAGCAAGGCCAATGTTATGAATTTCGAGTGGAGTTAAGTTAGTAGTTGTAAACCTCTTCGCAGCAAATTCATAATATGCTTTACCATTAGGAATATGTGAGATGCCTATAGTACTTCTGGATGCCGGTAGATAGGAATTTTCGAAGAATAACAATAATTTTTGGTAAGCAGGTATTACATAATCACTAATAGTATTTTTGGCTAGAGTTTGTAATTCCTTTTTTTCGATATCAGTCAGCGGCAGATCTATGTCTCTGAAGATCTTATAAAAAGGACTATCAGTTGGAGATGTTTCCGCTTGGAGTTTCAACTGTCCATGTACCCTGGTCATTAATATTTTTGGTGGAACCATTTCTTTTAAGATCCCCAATTCTGCGCGAACAATCACATTATCTATTTGCTGGGGTAATTTTTTTAAACGTTCAATCCAGTCAAGATAATGTTGTTGTGTTCTAAAGGGTAGAATAGAGACAGTTTCATGCTCTAATTGGATGCCGCCTCTATGACTAAAAGGCATTAAATGAAGATCGAATTGTTGATAGGTTACTTGGTCTTGATATTGTTTTAGAAATAATAGATAGTTGAGTTTATCTTCATTATTAAAATTTTCGACATCCAAAGCATTAATAAGGTCTAAAATTTTTTGATCATGAATTTTTTCGATTTCATAAC
>JAYPSX010000011.1:11576-13562 GCA_038133315.1 Hyphomicrobiales bacterium | reverse complement strand
AGAATAACTTCATCAATATATTGTATGTGAGATCTCGCAGCAATTTCTGGAACAACTCCACCATAGTCCGTATGTTCTGAAATTTGGGAGTGAACAATGTTTGATAATATTTCACATCTATTCATACTATTAAGTTTTACAACTGCAGCAGATGTCTCATCACAACTAGTTTCTATACCAAGAACAATCATCTTTTTGTTTGCTATTAAATTGGATATGTTTTAAAAAATTTATCTGAAGGATAATACCATCAAAGAAACCATTTATATATTAATTTATCAATTTTGATTTAATGTCAGATTTAAAATCCAAAAAAATCTTAAGGATTGGGACCAGGGGAACAAACCTTGCTGTTAAGCAAGCAGAAATTTTAGCTAATAATATTGTAACTAAAAAAATATGCTCTGCAAATGACATAGAAATAATTAAAATTAAATCATCAGGAGATTATGTGGGGTCTTCAATAGGTCCATATGATGGCAAAGGATTATTTACAAAAGAAATAGACCAAGCATTGCTTGATGATAAAATAGATATCGCTGCGCACTCTACAAAAGATATTGAGAGTATTATTAATGATGGTATAGATTTATTTGGTGTTCTTGAAAGAGAAGATCCCAGAGATGCATTAATAACGACTAACAGTGTTACAAGTATTGAAAATCTTCCTGATAATTGTCTTGTTGGCACCTCATCTCCCCGTCGTGGCGCAATTATAAAATCCATTAGAGAAGATATAGATGTGATAGAGTTTAGAGGAAACTTTGAAACTCGAATTAGAAAACTAATTGACAAAGAAGTTGATGCAACTTTTTTAGCTATGGCAGGAGTAAATAGACTATCTTTTAAAGATTGCCATATCCTACCAATTGACACAGATACAATGATTCCAGCTGCAGGACAAGGAGCTATCGGACTTGTGGCAAAGATAGGTGATCAAAGGGTAATAGATATTATTCAAAAACTAAATCATAATGAGTCCTTTACTTGTATACTTGCGGAAAGATTAGTTTTAGAAAAATTTGGTGGCTCTTGTTTTCAACCAATAGCAATATATTCTCATTATACTGGGATAAATGAAATATCAATAACTGCAATGATATCAAACACTGATGGTAGTAAAACTTTCAAAATCAAAGAGGTGGCATCAGAAGAGACAATATTTGATATAGCTAGCGATATTGGGCAAAAATTGTTAAAATATTACCAAGAAGAATTATCAAAAGCCACAATTTAGTCCAATGAAATTTGTACTTACCAGACCGATAGAAGACTCTAAAAGGATTAAGCAGAGTCTTGAAAATCAGGGTTATAAGGTTATCGTTAACCCGTTACTAGAAATTAAATATAAAACAAACATATTTAATCCTGATAAATATGAGGTTTTAATATTTACAAGCCGTCATTCTATCCGTTACCTTGAAGAAAAAAACATATTTCCAAAGAATAAAATTATCTGCGCTTGTGGTAAGTCAACATTTTCGGAAGCAAAAAAATTTGGTACTGAAAACAACTATATCCTCTATAGTAATGTTTCAGAATTAGAAGAAAACTTTGCTAATATAAAAGGTATAAAAGAAAAAAAAGTGCTTTATCTGCGCGGCAGAGAGATTACATCTGATATTGCTTCAATTTTCAAACAGGATGGGATTAACATTGATGAGGAAATTGTTTATGAAGCAAATGAGATTAATGAATTCAATAATGAATTTATAAATGAATTAGATCTTGGTCAGCATTTAGCAATTTTGTTTTACTCTATCAGAACTGCTCAGGTATATCTTCAATCAATGGAGAAATATAATTTAAGTAATAAAACGTCAATAATTATAGCTTATTGTATATCTAAGAATGTTGCCGACTTTTTGACGAAGTTTGGAATAGAAACAAGGTATGCACTAGATACTTCAGATGATGCAATATTACAATTGATCACTAATGAACATTAAAAGTTATGAATACAAGTTCTAATAGTCGAAAAAAACA
>JAYPSX010000011.1:6615-11476 GCA_038133315.1 Hyphomicrobiales bacterium | reverse complement strand
ATCACTAATGAACATTAAAAGTTATGAATACAAGTTCTAATAGTCGAAAAAAACATATTAAACCAAAAGTTACTATAGATCATGATAATTATGGAAAAGACCCAAAACCTAAATTTGGATTTATGAAACGATTTCTAAGTAAATTAAACTCAAGGATCTTCATATATTTAATTACTCTTGGTGCATTTGTATATTTAGTTTATTTTTTAATTCCATTTTTTAATGGAACATCAAATATTAAATTAATTGATGGACAAATATTAAATGAGCAAGAAGCTAAAATTACAGAGATAGAGTCAAAGATTAACAACAATAACCAACTATTATTGGCTTTACAGGGTAAGGATGACGCAATCATAGATCTAGAAAGAAAGATTATAGAATTAAATAATATACTAAATACAATTTCAGCAAAAAATATTGAAATTAAAGAGCAGAATAATCAGCTAATTTCAATGATAAATGAGACAAAAAATCCTGGCAACGATCAATCCCCAAATCTAATTAATAATGAAGAAATGTCATTAACAGATGCTTCGCCTGTCAATGATGAAACATTCATGCCAATGGATGACTCATTAATAAGTTTAGATAAAAATATAGCGATGGATTCTGTTCAAGATGCACCAACTTCCACAGAAGTATCTATTAGTGAGAATAATAAGAATATAGTAGAGTTGGTCATAAGAAGAATCCAAGAAAATATAAATCTAAAGATTGAGTTTCAAGACGAAATAGATATATTGCAAAACCTTGGATTAGATGATTTGACAGCTAATAAACTTATCAAATTATCTTATGAGACAGTTCCATCCCAAGAAGATTTAATCAATGAATTTGATAGAATACTTGAAAGTCAGGTTAGTCTTTATGAAGGGGATAATGGGTTCAAATCTAGAGTATTTAATTATATATCTGGAGAAATTTCTATTACTAAAAAAAGTTATATTCAAAATTCAAATAAAATTGATGAAATAAAAGCTAATATTTATAATGACGATCTCTTAGATGTATTAATTTCAATTGATCAAATAGATTTAGAAAGCGATAAATCAACATTAATTGATATGATTAAAGTCAGGAAAATATATAAAGATAATATGCAAGAATTAAGAGATAAATTTGAAATAAATTAGTATATGAAACAAGGCTTCAATAATGATTAAAGTATTTTTCTTATTAGCATCCTTAATAGGATTGATATACATATTTAGCTGGTTAAACACTTACACTGGCTCTGTCTTGTTCTTATTGGGTGATTACGAGGTAACCGTATCACCATTATTTTTTACAGTTATAATTTTATCTATAATAGTTTTATCAATCTTATCATGGTTGGTATTTTCCTATGTAATTAGTCTTCCCAAAAAAATTCATCAACTAAAAGAAGCAAAGATCAAAGAGAGATTACAAAATGCTATATCTAGCGGATTAATTTATGCCGCGGCAGGAAATGCAAATGCAGCGGACTTAGAAATAAAAAAGATTGATAAGCTTGCCAAAAATAAAGATGAAAACAATGAAATAATGACTCTTTTACTTAAGGCCCAAAATGCTAGTTTAAAAAAAGATAATAAGGAATTGAATAAGATATTCCAATCTATGAAAGCGATAGAAAATACTAAAATGTTAAGTTATCGTGGATTATATATCATTTCCAAAAATGCAGAGGATCCAACAAAATCCATTGAACTTTTAAAAGAAGCTGAAGCTTACAATACTAATGAACCTTGGTTAATGGATGAGTTGTTTAAATGTTATTTAATGACACAAAACTGGAAGTCAGCATCTGATGTTTTAGAAAAGAAACTAAATAATAAGTTAATTACAAAAAAGGAGTTTAATACATTCAATTCTATAGTACTCACAGCACATGCATTATCTGTAGAGGAAGTGAATCAAAATGATGCTTTAAATAGCGCGCTTGAAGCAATAAAGTTAGAGAAATCACAAATAATATCAGCTTTAATATGTGCAAAGATTTTATCAGAACAAGGTGATAAAACTAAAGCAGAAAAAATTATATTGGATACATGGAAAATAGTTCAGCATGAGGATTTAGCCTATTTGTATAGCTATTTGCAGTCGGGAATATCTCCAAAACAAAGAATTGAAAGAATACAGTCTCTGATTAAAAAGACAAAAGTATCAGGTATCGAAGGTGCAGTTGCATTAAGTAGGGCTTTTTTGGATGATCAAAATTTTGATAAAGCCAGAGAGATAATTGAGCCTCATATTAATGAAGATTCTAGCAAAAGGATTTTTGAATTATTAGGTGATATCGAAGCAAAAGTATCAAGGGGTGGAGTGAAGTCACGTGATTGGATTAGAAAAGCACTAAATGCAAAAATAGATACTGGTTGGCATGACTCAGATATATCATCGTCAGTTTGGATACCTTGTTTGCCAGCAACTGGAGAAATCAAAGTTTTAAAATGGGGTGATTATAAAATTAAATCAATAGATGATAATACTGCGTTTATTGAAAACTTTGATACTAAAAGATTACTTGCGAGAAATATTCAAGAGATAGAAATATCAGACACAAACGATGAGATTGAGGATATAGTGGAAGTTGAAGACCTATCGGATAATAAGCAAGGTAAACCTAAAGATGAAAAAAACAACAACAAACCCACCAAAACATTTCCTAAAAAAGAAATAAATGATGATATGATCTTACCCGATGATCCAGGGGTAACCCAAGAAGAAGACATAAACGAACCATAATTCAACTGGATTTACTATTAAAATAATTAGCTATATTATTTACATTAAGTGCCGTATTAACTCAGTTGGTAGAGTGCCTCATTCGTAATGAGGAAGTCACAAGTTCAAGTCTTGTATACGGCACCACATTATTCAGAAGAAATTTCTTGTATTGTATTACAATGGCTGCATACACTTGATCGTTTATCCATATATTTGCCGCATGATTCACACCTCTTTTTGCTCCAAGAAATATACCAGGCGAAAGCAGCGCCAATAATTAAAATAATTAATATTAGTCCGCTTGCAAAAATAAATGAGATTATTAGAAAAATAATTAGAAGAGAAATTTTAATTAATGTGATTATTTGCTGCATATTGAAATACTCTTATGAATTATAAATATTCGACCAACATTCAGAAATGTATTAACAATTCATAGTAGCCTCAATTTACATACTAGTAAAACTATAGTAGTCTTCTATTGTTAATTTTAGTTAAATGTTATTATGAACACCAAGTTTAAAATGCTTTAATTTAATAAGAGTTAAGACAGCAATGGTGTGAAGTCTGATTTTAAAAAAAGGGAAAAAAATGAAATATAACTTATTAGGAAATTCTGGTTTAAAAGTATCTAACCTTGCTATTGGTACTATGAACTATGGAAAAGGTGATCCTGCACAGCCACTTTTTTCATTGGGAGTAAAAGAAGCAAAAAGAAACATTGATCTTTGCGTAGATGAAGGGATCAATTTTATTGATACATCTGATGGTTATGCAAAAGGGACGTCTGAGGAAATTCTTGGTGAAGCAATAAAGGGAAAACGTGAAAACCTTATTATTGCATCAAAAGTATGGAATCCAATGGGCGATGGACCAAATGATCTAGGGTTATCCAGGTATCACATTATATCTGCTTGTGAAGCAAGTTTAAAGAGACTGCAAACTGATAGAATTGATGTTTATCTCGCTCATAAATGGGATGGCATGACACCCATAGAGGAAATTGCTGAGGCATTCGATAATTTAGTTAGAACAGGAAAAGTAAGATACATTGGATGTTCAAATTTTTCTGGTTGGCATTTAATGAAAGCTCTCGCTGCAGCCGACAGAGCGAATAGGCAAAGATTTATTGTTCAACAAATTCATTATTCTCTTCAGGCAAGAGAGGCAGAAAATGAACTAATACCAATTGGTATATCCGAAAAGATAGGAACAATGGTATGGAGTCCACTCGCAGGGGGACTTCTAACTGGTAAGTTTAGAAGAGGTGAGTCAGGACCAACTGGGTCTAGACATTTTGAACGAAAATGGAAAAACCCTCCAATATATGATGAAGAAAAACTGTATGATATTATAGATGTCATAGTAGAAATTGCAGAGCAAAGAGAAATTCCGCCATCTCAGGTCTCTTTAGCATGGCTTTTAAGTAGGCCAACCGTTGCTACCTTAATAGTTGGAGGTAGAAATGAAGAACAATTTAAACAAAATATTCCAGCATCTGATCTTGAACTTACAGAAGAAGAATTAAATAAATTAAATGAGGTTAGTCGACCAAATTTATTGTATCCATATTGGCATCAACAATTTATGGGTAAAGAGAGATTTTCTGAAGCAGATCTAGGACTGCATAAGTGGCATTCTGGATATTAATTATAGACTTTCATATCAGAGTTTCTCTGAGATTAATTTCCCAGAGAAGCTCTTGATAAGAAATTAGATTTCACAAGTCATATCTTGGCCGCAACACATAGGTGATTTGACTTTACCATGTCCATTTGGACACTCAGAAATATGTACATTGCTTCCATCAGGTTTTGTAATAGTGCTATGAACGAGTTCGTCATCACATTGACCACAGGTCATTGTACCAACGCTCATTCCACATTTTTCACATGTATATTTTGCCATTTTTAGCTCCCTAAAATTAATTTAATAATAAATCAAAAAAATCATTAAGCCAAGTTTTAACATGCTTGTCATAAATGAGTCTTCCTTCAAAATGTTTATCCCTTTGTTGGGCTCCATTCATAACAAGTCTATGTTCAGCCTTGACCAGCCATCTATTAATCATTGCTAGTGTTAATTCACTATGAAACTGAATACCAAATGCTTTTTCGCCATATTGAAATGCTTGGGGATCTTCGTCAAG
>JAYPSX010000011.1:4599-6515 GCA_038133315.1 Hyphomicrobiales bacterium | reverse complement strand
AATGAAGTCATCTTCATCATTTGCGCTCATAGGTCCACCAAACATTACTGCTCCAGCATATCCATCTTCTAAACTATCTGGAAGTACTTCACCCAGAGCTGGTCTTTTTGTTATTAATTTATAACCTCTTTTCTCAAGGAGCATACCAACTCTACCTGGAGTAGATGTTTCCTGATGCAGTATAATGAGTATCTTATTATCCATTTAACGTACTTAAAAAATCTTTCTTTATTTGAACTCTTTCTCGGGTTGAAATCCCAATTAATTCTGCAACTCGCCATACCAGATTATTTTCATAAGGATCAAAATTGTCATCTGTAACAATTATTTGCCACATCATTTCAATAATTTTTTTTCTCTCACTTAACTCTAGAGATTTTTTTATAGTATTTGTATAAGCGTATAAGTCTGTAGCAGATTTTTCTTCGCTAATACCTAATTCCATAAGATTTTTTGAGTCTTCATCATTTAAGGAAAAATATTTAGTAAGTAACTCAAGTATTTTTTGTTCTTCTAGAATATGAAACTCATCATCAATCTTTGCTGTTCGAACAAGTATTTTTGATATAGCTATCTGGAGTTCAGTGGGTTTAAAAGATACTGCATCTGATCGATTATTTTCTTTTTTGAAAAGATTTTTGATAAAATTCATTTTAAGTCCTCTATTTAAATGAGTTTTTTATGAAGTATAAACATATTATAATTAATATATATAAACAAAAAAAAATATTTTAAGCTTATGAATACTAAAAATACTAATGATTTCAAACTCGGGGTTTTAGGGTACCCTTTATCTCATACTCTTTCTCCAAAGATTCATAATTACTGGTTATCTAATTATGAATTAAATGGTGTTTATGAAAAAGTTGAAGTATCACCGAAAAATTTGAGAGATTTTTTTAGTAACAATATTATGCAATTTAGAGGTTTAAATGTCACAATTCCTCATAAGGTGGATGTTTTTAATTATATGGACGAAGTAAGTGATAGTGCAAAAGTTATTGGCGCTATAAATTGTATTACAGTATCTGATAATAAATTGATTGGATCTAATACTGATGCAGATGGATTTATGCAAGGACTTGTAAATGCCCATTCCTCAATAAATTTTGAAAATAAAAATGCACTAGTAATTGGTGCTGGAGGCGCTTCAAGAGCGATAATATATGCACTTCAAATGAAGTCTGTAAAAAACATTTCAGTAACAAACAGATCTCATGACAGACTGCAATCATTAAAGCAAATCTTTGATGATAAAATTAGTGTAATAGATTGGGTGTCAATATATGAAGAGATTAAAAACTTCAACCTTATTATAAATTGCACAAGTTTGGGAATGTTAGGAAAAGATGATATCAAATTTGATTTATCACATCAGAAAGAAAAATCTTTAGTTGTAGATTTAGTTTACAATCCGCTCGAAACGGGATTTATTGTTGAAGCTAAAAGAAATCATCATGATTACTTGAATGGGATTCCAATGCTACTCAATCAAGCGGCATTGTCATGGGTTAGATGGTTAGGTATAAATCCACAGATTACTGACGAGTTAATCAGTAATATATCAAATTCCATAAGATAAATTAATATACTCAATCAAGATTTTGATATTTGTTACCAATTTGATTTTCAATTTTTTGGGCAATTGATAGTAATTTTCTCTCTTTGAATGATTCAGCAATTATTTGCATTCCAATTGGCATATTATTTTGATCGAGAGCAATTGGAATGGAAATTGCGCAAAGCCCAAGCAGATTGACAGGCGAAGTATTCCGGAGCATTAACCCATTTGCTTCAGAGTATTTTTTTGAGTCAGCTAGATCAGATACAATGGGAGGTGAAATTGGAACAGTTGGTGTGATAATCACATCAAATTCATCAAATTTTGAATTTATTGATAAGGACATTTCTTCGAA
>JAYPSX010000011.1:0-4499 GCA_038133315.1 Hyphomicrobiales bacterium | reverse complement strand
ATTATCACATTTTTCATTAAACCAATCATATGTTGTAAACTTGAAATCGATTTCGTCATCGATTACTAATTTTTTCTCATTTTTATAATAGAGACTTGATTTATCAAATTCTTCAAATGCATATATTGTATCTTCAACAGTATGGGTAAGAGTTCCAGGTGTATCGAAACTTTTGCTAAGTGGAACTATGCCATCAGTTGACCATCTATTTTTTGTTGTTTTAAGACCTACATTTCCTGTAACTGATGCAGGAATTCTAACGGAACCAGCTGTGTCTGTTCCAAGTGCTAATGCAGCAGTTCCTGTGCAAAGGCTAACTCCAGCTCCCGCGCTAGAACCTCCAGGAACTCTATGATTATTACTATCCCAAGGATTTATTGGAGTACCCCAATGTGGGTTTATTCCAACACCACCGAAAGCAAATTCTACAGTATGTGTTTTTCCTGTAATGAGTGAATTATGGTATTGTAATGTATTTAATATGGGACCTTCTTTTTCCCATTTTTCTGGCAATTCCTTTGGTGAACCTGCTCTAGTTTTATAATTTTCGACACCGTATAAATCCTTTACGGAAGTAGGAATGCCCATCAATGGATGATATTTGCTATCTTTAATTTTGTCTATTTGACTAGCTTTTTGAAGTATAGTTTTTGAATTAAATTCCACATATGCACTTTTGGCTACTGGATCAGAGTCATAATTTTCAATTACTTCATTAGCTATGTCTGTGACGGAAATATTTCCTAGAACCAGGTCCTCATTAATTTCTGTAAATGATTTTTTATGTAAAATATTTTTTTTCATTTCCCTTTGGAACTCTTTTGGATAATATGTATCAATCTTATAACATAATTGAATTTTAGAGGTAAATAAAATGTCACACAGTGTAATTGATACACCTAAATTAGGTGACAGTCCAAACAGATATGGACCAACATCAGCAAGAGACGTTTCAACAAGAAAAATTAAAATGGATTCAATAGTAATTGATACTCATGCGCACGTTCTTATTCCAGAAGCACATGATTATATTAGTCCATTATATAATCTTGGAGATATTCCATTTGTACATAATTCAAGTGCAGAAACACTTGAAATTCAGCAACTTCAAGACAAAGATAGAACGGTTGCATTGTCAAGCATTCCAGATCGCTTGGAAGTTCTTGAAGCGCAGGGCATCGATAAGCAGGTTATAGCATCTGTTCCAAACCAATGTTACTATATGGCAAGAGGTGAAGATGCAAACAAGGTGTCAAGACTTGTTAATGATGGTATCCAAAAATGGGTTGATGCTCATCCAGATAAATTTGTTGGGCTTGGAACTGTACCTCTACAAGAATTATCGATAGCACTTGATACCCTTGATTATATTAAGAAAGAAACAGATTTTAAAGGTCTACAAATTCTTACAAACGTAAATGGTATGGAAATATCAGATAGTTCTTTAGATAAGTTTTGGGCTAAGGTTGAAGAGTATGATCTAACTGTGATGCTTCATCCACTTGGTTTTTCACACGGAGAAAGATTTGGTGGGTACTATTTCACTAATGTGATTGGTAACCCTCTAGATACTACAGTTGCCTTACACTATATTATCTTTAATGGACTTCTAGAAAGATACAAGAACTTAAAAATACTCGGTGTTCATGGTGGAGGTTTCCTTCCAGCCTACTCTGGAAGAATTGATCACTCATGGGGCGCACGTCGTGACTCATATGGTAATTTACCAAATCCTCCAACAAGCTATTTAAAGAAACTTTATTTTGATACTACAGTTTTCACACATCAACAGTTAGAGTATCTGGTCAATAATTATGGTGATGATCATGTCGTACTTGGAACAGACTATCCTTATGATATGGCTGAATATTTCCCAGTACAGCACATTGTTGATAGTAATCTGACTGACGAACAAAAGAAAAATGTTGTAGGTCAGTCAGCACTAAAATTATTTAATATTGAGTAAGTTAGATACTGGTAAGTTTTCTATCTTTATCTGAGGACATTTTCGCTTCTTCGCCCTTAGCATACTTTCCGGTAAGCTGGGGCGTATGAGCTCCCTCGAGTCCCCTATCTTCAACATGTACCTTTCGGGTTACTCTTTCCCAGGTTCTTTTTAGTGGGTCGTTTATGTGAACATTTAGTGTTCCAATTTTCTCCACTTCTAGTTCAATATGATCTCCGTCCATAAAAGGATTTAATCCTCTATGGTTAGTCCCTGTTGCTATAATATCACCAGGTTCTAATGTATGGATTGAACTTAGCCATTCTATACAACGAGGAATTTTATGCGCCATATCATCTGTATTGAAGTTTTGCATTACCTCACCATTATTTTTTAGGATGATCTGTAGTTTTTGTGGATCATCTATCTCATCTTTTGTGACTAAGTAAGGTCCAACTGGTGTATAAGATGCACGAGATTTCATTGAAAAGAAAAAGTTGGAGGCTATCAAACCCCTTGCTGAACCATCTATGATATTTGTGTATCCAAAAACATAGTCCATTGCATCTTTTTCACTCACATTTTCAGCTCTTTTGCCTATGATCACTGCAAGCTCAGCCTCGCCCTCAAATATTGTTGCCGGAATATCTGTTAATTCCATTGTATCTCCATCACCAATGACAGTACTCGTTGCTTTATGAAAAGCATTAATTGGAGCTGGTTCTTTTCTTGTCCCATCTTCCATATAGTTCACAGCCATACAATCAATATTATTTGGACGAGGACAAGGGCTTCTTAGTCTCAAACCTTTTAATGCAATACCATCATTTTGAGCTACATAATCTTCTATATTTTTTTTATATTTATCAAAGTTTTCAATTAATCCATTGATAAGATCTCTTGAGTCACGTACAGGAATATCTGATAATAGGTCAGTTATTTCCACAACGTTATCTCCTTTTAATACCCCTAATTTAAAGTCATTAAAGTATAAGAATTTCATTTTTAATCTCCTAAGCTTTATAAAGTAATATCATCTTCAGTTACATCCCCCAGGTATACGTATCCTGTTTCTTCGACGCTACCTGAGCCTATATACAAACCAACAGCATGTATTGGTTCATTATCACTAGTATTGTATAGCCAATGTTCAACACCCTTTGGAATATAGTGAAAATGTCCCGCTTCGATTTTAGTTTTTTCACCGCCAGCTCCAGCTATCCCTCTACCCGAGACTATGTAATAGATCTCTTCACAATTTGTATGCATATGTTTTTTATGTATTGCTCCAGGCATAAACTTGGCATTGAATACAGTGGTTGTAGAACCATTTTTTTTGCTTATTGGTAAACGAAAGTCTGTGATTGACCAACCATCACCTTCATCCATTTTTTCTGGCTCAACATCATCAATATGAACTAATATTCCCTCGCTGAAGCCTGCTCTTTCAATGTTGAGATCATCTTCTGTTACTGGGCCGCAATATTTGTAGCCAGTATCCTCGACGTCTTTTGCCCCAATATAGAATCCGATTACCTCTGCGTCTGAGTCTTTCGTTTCGTTATGAAAGAAGTGTTCTGAATTTGCTGGCATAACTCTAAAATGACCAGCTCTGACATTCGTTCTTCCTGCCCCTTGTCCAACTACTCCATGTCCCTTCAAATACATTGCAATCTCTGGACATCTTGAGTGCAAATGTTTGCTATGAGTTGAACCTGGCTTGAATATTGAGTGAAAAACTGTAGTTGAAGAACCACTCTCGCCAGTTATTGGCAATCTAAACTCAGATATATTCCAACCATTTTTTTCTTCCATTTTTGCAATAGGAACATCACGGATGTGTATTGGAGGATATTTCATTTCTTTCTCCCTTTAGAAAAGATATTTATCAATTAGAGTGATTAACCACCCATAGACGAGGGCTCCAAGGATAGCTCCATATATTAAAAACTGAGCTGGTCCAGGAATTTCTTTTTTACCTCGATAAATAATCAAAGAAAATTGAATTATCCCTAAAAAACCCCCAAGTATAAACCATTTATAAGCTAATATATCCATATTATGTAACTATAAATTCATTAGCGATTATAATCCAAACAGATAATAACAGTCCACCGATAATTGTAAACAAACCATTCCAATTTAGACCAGCATAGTGTGGTGTTACTTTACCTAATTTTGCAATCAATAATGTCGATGCTGTAAATGGTGAACTAATGCCACAAATTGCCCATCCGGCTGTTAAAGCAACAATAATGCTGTTTGGAGATATACCCATGATATCTGCAGATGGGATTAGTGGACCAATCATATAAACGGCTAAAATAGGATTCATGCCTACCTGACCACAAATGGGCATTATCCAAATGATTGAAACAAGAATTATAGGCGCAGGAACAGAATTCAAAAACGATATACTCTCTCCAGCAACATTATTGATTATGCTTGATCCCATAATACCAATGAATGCAGCCATGATCAGAACAATTAGCTCTTGTTTGTAATTATATATGTCCTCATTAACAAACTCATCCACTCGATGCATAGTATTGTA
>JAYPSX010000010.1:4895-13570 GCA_038133315.1 Hyphomicrobiales bacterium | reverse complement strand
CCTGTGCCTTTAAACATTACTGCTTGGTGATATGTATCCTCATAAACCCACAATTCTTTTGGTGCAGTAACTTTATCGTAGAAGTTATAGACCAATTCAACTGGACTTCTTGAGTCATATTCTCCAACTGTGAGAAGTATCGGACATTTAATATCTTTTTCTCTTCCTTCAACAGTCATCTGTGCAACAATTTTATCAAGTTCTTCTTCGCTTTGAGCGCCTGTAAGATAGCCAAATAATTGTTTATATCTTGGTGAAAAAGTATCCAAAATATAATATTTATCTAGATAGGAGGCCCATGGTCCGACAACGCCTTTTATTCTAGGATCTCCAGAAGCAGCAACTTCAAGACCCCAATGGGAACCCATTGATACAGCAAATATACCAATTTTATCTTTATCAACTTCTGGTCTTGTTTCTAACCAATCAACAATGCTCAATACCGCTCTTTCATAATTACCATGGGTAAGCTTTTGATTACGGATATTACTCATGCCTTGGCCAGGTCCATCAATAACAAGTAGATGCATCCCCCTTGCGTGAGCTTCAACTACTTTTGGGTCAGGCCACATTTCTTTTGTCATATCACATCCAGGAATAAAAATCATTGTCGGTGCGACATCCACGCCGGGGCATAAAAAGAAATTGCATTGTAGCTGCATATCTTCAAAAGGAATTTCAACTCTCTCAATTGTGTATGGTGCTAGTTCGATTACTTTTTCAAAATTGGCGATGCATCTACCGTGTAGGTATCTTTTTTCATCATTTGTTTCTAAAACTGGATGCTGTGCAGCAGCAAATTTTGCAGAAGCCCTGTAATATAAATCAAAAGCAGTTGATTTATGACCTGCTGCCTCTTCTTCTTGAGCAACCTTTTCTAGTCTTTGACCTTGTCTGCCTAGATGCTTGGAAATTTGACCGTGACTTTTAACAGTGCCTGGTAATTCTCTTCCTTCTTCGTCCCAGTGAAAAACACGACCTGTTTCTTTTACAATCCAGTCATATATCCACTGATGTCCGTCTCTATTTAATCTTGGTGTACGCATCAATAAATCTCCCTATTGTGTTAGAGTTTAAAAACTCAAAAAAATTAATTTTACTAACTATAATTTATAGGATAAAAATCAATTGTTTGGAACATAAAAATAAGAAATAATCTCTGTTAAGCCGCATAATATCCAAAGTTTAAGATCAAAAATTATGAATTTATCAATCAGTTTTCCATCTTTCCAAAGTAAGGAATTTCAAAAATATACAGCAGGTAATTTTTTTGCAATGAATGGGCTATGGATTAATAGAGTGATAATTGGATGGCTTGGTTGGGAATTGACAAATCTTGCTTCTTGGGTTGGTTTTTTATCTTTTCTGCTTTTTGCTCCAACTATTTTTGCGGGTCCTATATTTGGGGTTATAGTTGATCGTGTTGACATAAAAAAATTCGCAATCTATACACAGTCTATAATTTCAGCGACAGTCCTATTTTTGTGGGTATTATATTTTTTCAATCTATTGAATATAATTAATCTATGCATGATAGCACTTATCATTGGTATTTTTACAAGTGCAGATAGAATTACTCGCCATACTCTCGTTCCAAGAATAATTGATAAAAAAAATCTTGTTAATGCATTAGCAGTGCATGGTATTAATTTCAATACCGCTCGGCTACTTGGTCCTGCATTGGCTGGCTTATTAATTCAATTAACCACTTTTTCATTTACAATTTTTATTAATTTCTTGTGTCTATTGGCTATGCCTATTGCACTGATCACCATTAAAGTAGCTGAAAAAGACTCAGAAAAAAAAGAAAGAAAAAATATTTTCTCTGAGTTTCTTGATGGTGCAAAATTTGCTATCAGTCACAATGTCATTCTTGAAGCTTGCGCAATTACGGCACTTTTTTCTCTTTTTGCTCGTGGTGCAATCGAAATTCTTCCAGCAATAGCAGGGGGGGTTTTTAATGCTGGTCCGGAAGGTCTTGGTCAGATGATGGCCACTGCAGGTGCTGGGGCACTTGTTGCAGCCATATTTATTGCTATGAGAAGGTCAAAAGATCAGGAAAGGGGTATTCCTTTTAGAGTTTATTTCTCATCGTTTTTGGGTTTATTAGCCGTTATAATTCTTGGTATATCTTCTAATTGGTATCTTGCACTCATCGCTATATTCATAATGGGTTTCTGTATGACTATTAATGGGATAGATCTTCAAGCTGTTGTTCAGCTAGAACTCAATGATACATATAGAGGTAGGGTGATGAGCTTATGGATTCTACTTGTTATCGGTCTTGCAGCGATTAGTTCTATTTTGATGGGCGCCTTTGGTGATATTCTTGGCATTGAAAATACCCTAATATCATTTTCAATTTTAGGGATAATTTCGTTGATAACGCTAATATTGTCATTAAAGAAAAATTATTGATTGGTATACTGGAAAGTAAAGTCTATAAGGAGATTTCTCTATGAAAGCAGCTGTAATTGGTTTGGGTTGGTGGGGTAAGGTTATTGTAAAAAACCTCGCCAATAGTAAAAAAATAAATGTTATTTGTGGTGTTGACCAAGACTTATCCAGCCTTTCTGATTTTGGGAAAGAACATAAAATTGAGCTAAGAGATTCATATGAATCTGTACTTGAAGATCAAGATATAGATGCAGTAATACTTGCAACACCTAACCGACTTCATCACATTCATATCATCCAAGCTGCAGAAGCTGGAAAACAAATTTTTTGTGAAAAACCACTGTCTTTGAGCTCAAAAGACGCCAAAGATGCAATAGAGGTATGTAATAAACGAGGAATTGTTCTTGGTTTGGGTCATGAGAGACGTTATGAGTCTGCAATGAAAAGTTTATTTCAACACGTAAGAAATGGTGATATCGGAAATGTGCTTCATGTTGAAACTAACTTTAGCCATGATTTGTTTAAAACACTTGAAAAAGATAATTGGAGATTTAGCCCTATTGATGCACCTGGTGGAGGATTTACCGCAAGAGGAATTCATTTGACTGACTTTATGGTACATATGTTTGGAAGAGCAAAGAAGGTCTATTCAACCATGTCTAGCATTGCATATGAAAAGCCAAGGATTGATACAATGTCTGCAAATATTGAGTTTTTGAATGGAATTACTGGCATTGTTTCGGTATCTATTGCCACTCCCTTTTATGGTAGGTATACCGTATTTGGTGATAAAGGTTGGATTGAGGCGAGAGAAATTAATAATTTTGAACATGATGATCCTGGTGAACTCGTCCTCTGTAAAGAGGGGGGAGATAGAATTGTAACTTCACATGCACATACAAATACTGTACTTGAAAATTTTGAGTGTTGGTATGATGCTGTAGTTAATGGTGAAAAATATCCAATTTCAACTGATGAGATGATTGCAAATATTGAGATATTTGAAGCGATTGTAAAATCAGGTGAGACAAGAGAAGTTGTAGAAATTATTTAGAAGCTATCTGAGCCCTTTTGTTTGCTTCGTCAAAGATTTTATGAGAGTGTTCAACTTTATATTCACTTTCGACCAAAGTCTCTGGTTCCCATTCACTCTTGGGAGTATCAAAAAAGTCACCACCATATACATGTAAAGCACAAGTAAATTTATTTGTTGGATTAATTACAGAGTGAATAATATCACTCCCAAGCGGAACAGTATCAAATTTTTGGAGTGATTTTGCACCAGCTGCTTCAATTTTCCCGTGTTCCTTATTATCTAAGCGTCGCCAAAAAATATTATCCTCACGTCCTGAGTAAACTCCAATTGCAGCCCACATATTATGATTGTGCGGCATGATCGTCATGTTAGGCGTCCAAATTACGTTTAATATTGAGAACTTATCAGATTGGTATAATTTTTGAATGCCACCTTTTGTTGGTTCGCCAAGTCTATTGAAAATACCAACAGGATCTTCTACTGCTTTTGAGAGTATATCAATAACAGCTTTGTGGGTATTTTTTTTACCGATACGTGCATCACATTCTGTAATAAAATTTTCTAGATCAAACATATGTATATCTTGTATTTTTTTTCTTAAGTATTTACTATATCAGAAAATCGAATATTGTTAACTTTGAATATGCCCATTTAATCTAACTTTAATTTCATGACTAAAAAGCCAAGAATATTAAATAAAGTTTTTGCACTAGATGATCTAGAGTATTATGCGATGAGGCATTTGCCTAGGCCAGTTTTTGGTTATATTTCAGGAGGTTCTGAGAGAAATCAAACACTTGACATTAATCTTCATGATCTGCAAAAAATTAAATTTATACCAAATATCTTGAGAGATGTTTCAGAGCGATCAATCAGTACATCTTTGTTCGGTAATAAGTGGGATGCACCTTTTGGTATCTCACCGATGGGGGTAAGTGCGCTAGCCGCATATAGGGGTGATATAGTTCTAGCAGAAGCCGCAAGAAATATGAATGTACCAATGATCATTAGCGGATCATCTCTTATTCCAATGGAAGAAATAATAAAATTAGCACCTGAGACGTGGTTCCAAGCTTACTTACCGGGTGAACATGATAAAGTCGAGAAGTTAGTTCTTAGGGTTAAAAATGCAGGTTTTAAGACACTTATTCTAACAGTTGATGTATCAGTCTTAGCAGGTAGAGAAAATAATCTTAGAAATGGTTTCTCAACTCCTTTAAGACCTTCATTTAGATTAATATATGATGGAATGATCAGACCCAAGTGGACCGTAAATACATTTTTAAGAACTCTTTTAATTCATGGTATGCCGCATTTTGAGAATTTTCTTGCTGATAGAGGTGAGCCAGTTTTTTCTGCTTCCATAAATCGTGATTTTGGTAAAAGGTCTAATTTGAATTGGGAGCATCTAAAACAAATTAGAGATTTATGGGATGGTAATCTTATAGTAAAGGGGATATTAAATACTGATGATGCGATTAAAGCACAAAGTATGGGTGCAGATGCTATCATAATATCAAACCATGGCGGAAGACAGCTGGACTCAGCTATATCATCAATCAAAGCTCTGGAGAATATAAGGCCAGTAATTAAAGGTGACTGTAAAGTATTTGTTGATAGTGGTTTTAGAAGAGGTACGGATGTTATTAAAGCCTTGGCTATTGGAGCAGATTTTGTCTTTATCGGACGACCATTTTTATATGCAGCTACTATAGCAGGTCAAGAGGGGGTTGAACACTCTATACAATTATTAATGGAAGAAATTGATAGGGACATTGCCCTATTGGGAGTTAATTCTATTGATGAGTTGAATACAAATTTATTGTACAAAGACTAAATTATATCAAATAATCCCGTACTTTTCAGATCTTCTTTTAATTCTTGTTTTTTTTCATCACTCATTTCAATAACTGGTGGCCTTGTCCTTCCACCTTTCATGCCAATTAGTTCTTGCCAATATTTCATTTCACTAATAGGCATTCTTCCGCTATTCCAATATCCCATAATCCATTTTGCATGAAGTTCTCTAAGTGACTGAAGTGATTTAGCTATCTCAGTGGCTCTATTTATTTCACCATTTAATGCAGCATCTGTATAATCTTTTAACGGCAACCAACCTTTTGATTGGTATAGATGTGGGTTGTAATTTACAAGCCATTGCAGTCCGAGTTGAGTCATACTAGTTAGCCATGGAGCTTCATCTGCCACAGATATCACTATATCTTTTCCTACAGAGTCTATTATTGAGTGAGTAGAAGCTGGCGATCCATCAGCTTGCTTATATCCGCAGATATTTGGAAGTTTTGATAGCCGTTTTGCTAAATTGGCATTTATTGGATGACAATTTTGAGGAACATTAAATAGTATTATACCAATGTCAACTCTTGAGCAGATGTATTCATAAAATTGATAAACAGTTTCGTCATCTCTGGCCGCAACATATGGAGTGAGTATAATTACAAAATCATAACCAATTTCTTCAGCATGTTTTGCTAGTGCAACCACTTGCTTTACTGACTGGTGGTGACAACCTGCAATCATAGGGATCCTATTTCGTGCTTGATCAAGCATTACTTCATGTGCGTGCATTCTTTCATTATCAGGCATTGACCAGAATTCAGCAATATTACCTGAGCAATAGTGACCATCAACTTTTATGTTCTCGATTATATGATCCATATTTGATCGATTAGCAACATCATCAAAATTATCATCTTCATCCCAGCAATATGGCATAGCAGTCCATATTCCCTTCAATAACTCTCTAGCTGCTTCTTTAGCTTCTTTCTTTGAATATTTCATAATAATTTTAACTATTTTGGAGTTTTTTTACCGAAAGGTACGTCATCTATTCCTTCACGTTCCTCAAGTCCAGCCATACCTCTGAGTATTTCATAAAATGATACAGTATCCTTTTCTGCATATCCTTTTTCATATGCGGCTTGATAGATCTGAGAAAGAACAGATGTCATTAATGTAGGTGACCCAAGTATCTGTCCTTGTTCAATCATAAGTCTGTTGTCTTTAAGTGAAGTCTTTATTTGCCCTTGTTTTGAGTAGTCAGCATTTATCATTTTTGGACCTTTATCGATCATCGTCTTTGATGATGCTGCGCTGTCTTTTAATACTTCTAATAAATTTTCTTGTTCAAGTCCCGCTTTGTGTCCGAGAACCAACCCTTCGGCAAGAGCAAGTCTATTCCCAGCAAGTATAAGATTAATAACTAATTTAGTTCTTGCTCCTGATCCAACAGGCCCCATATAGTATGAGGCTCTACTGAAGCCTTCAAAATACCCTTTGCATACATCGAAGTCTTCTTTTTTACCACCCGCGATTACTATTAAATCGCCGGCTCTTGCCATTGTGCTTGTTCCACTAACTGCTGAATCCAAAAATCTTATTCCTTTTTCTGCAAGATCTTTTGAGAGAGATATAGAATCTTCTGGTCTAGAAGTGGTAGTGTCACAAATATAAAGATTATCTGAAGTTACTCCTTCAGCAATCCCATTAGCCCCTACAGCCGCATCTCTTGCAATCGTACTGTTTGGCAGGGACATTATTACACAATCAACATCTTTGGCTGCATCAGCTGGAGTATTAACAGGTGTACCTCCTTGTTCTCTTAATTCATCCATTCTATTGGAATCAACATCAAATCCTTGAATAATAAACTGTGATTTTCTCATGTTTAGAATAAAAGCTTGGCCCATCAAACCCATTCCTACAATACCAACTTTTTTAACCATTTCTCTCTCCGTTTCTATAGTGTTATTACAATTTTACCAATTTGACTATTACTCATCATGTATTCACGACCTTGATCTATGTCATCAAAGTGGAATACCTTATCAATTATTGGCTTATTATTATCTTTATCAAGGTAAGGCAGTATATCTCTCTTAAAACCTTCAACTGTTTGAAAAATATCATCCTTTGTTACAAAAGCATTTGATATACCATGAATACTGTATCTCTGCGCATGAACTTTTCGAATGTTTATTGGAACAGTATCTATTCCATCCATGTAGCCTACATTAACAATAATTCCCTTGAATGATAGAGCATTCATAGCATCATTGAAAACGCTACCACCCAAACAATTAACAATAAGATTTATTCCACCATTTGAAAAATCTAGTAATTTTTTAGTTAGATTCTGTTCAGGTGTTATGATCCCGAAATCCATGCCATAGTCAGAGAGAGCATCAAGTTTTCTTTTCGAAGTTGAGGTTCCAATAACCTTGGCGCCCAAAATTTTGGAAATGACAAGACCAGAAGCGCCAATAGCCGATGAAATAGATGTAATGAGCGTAATTTGATCTTTCGATAATTTGCCATATGTTACGATTGCATCATATGCTGCAAGGAAACTAACAGGTATTGCTGCTGCTTGTTCCCATGAGTAAGAGTCTGGTATTTTCATTGTTTGATATTCTTTTATTAATGCATATTCTGCAAATGATCCAGAGTCTGTTCCCAAAACTCTACCCATAATTTTATCACCAATTTTGTAATTTTTTATATCTGAGCCTAAGCCAACTATTTCGCCTGCAGCTTCAGTTCCAGAAGGTTTATTGGGATTTCCATGCATTACCCCACCAACAATAAAGCCACCTCTGTTTAAAGCTGTTGATTTAACTTTGAACAGAATCTCATCATTTTGAGGTACTGGTATATCAATGTCTTTAGGTAAAAGCTTACTCTGGTTATCAATTACCTCTGTAAAATATGCTTTCATTTGATTATCCCTACTAAATGTTTCTTTTTTATTATATAATTAAAATGTTGATTTAGATAGGTGGAATATGACTACAAAAAATATAAATGGTGTAAATATAGTTTATGAAATTATTGGTGAAGGTAAACCAATTTTAGCACTTATGCCAGGAGCAAGGAGAGGTTCAGTTGAGATGAAATCACTTGCTGAAAAGATAGCAAAAAACAACATACGGGTATTACTTCATGACAGAAGAAATACTGGTAAATCTGGGATGTTATTAGATGATACTGAAACAGAAGAAATAACTTGGGCGAATGAGTTAAGAGAATTGCTTAAGTCATTGAATGAAAAATATATTTTTATATCGGGATCTTCTTCTGGGGCAAGGACATCACTTATGTATGCCTTACATTTTCCAGAAGATTTGATTGGTATGATTATAATGAGAGTTACTGGTGGTGAGTTTGCCGCTAATAGGCTCCCCAAAAATTATTACGAAGTATTTATCGATACAGCTAAAAC
>JAYPSX010000010.1:0-4885 GCA_038133315.1 Hyphomicrobiales bacterium | reverse complement strand
GGCTAAAACAGGCGGTATGGAAGCTGTATCTAAAACAAATAGGTTTGCGGAATATATAAAAACCAACCCAGCAATTGAGCAGCAATTATTAGATATGGATGTGAATGAATTCATAAAAATTCAAACAAATTTATTGGGTAAATTTTTAGATGGTGCAAATTACCCAGTTATGGGTATTACAGAGAGCGAATTGGACTCAATTAAAGTTCCATCATTGGTAATCCCGGGAAATGATAACACTCATAACTCTGTTAGTGGTATTGATGCATATAATATGTTAGGAAATAGTGAGTTACATAAGCTACCAATTGATGATGTGGATGTTGATTTGATTTCATGGGAAGATTGGGAGCCATACGAAGATGAAATAGCACTCGTTATGTCTAACTTTATAAATAAGGTAATGGATAATTAACCTTCTTAATTGATATTAGTCAACAATCCATAACCTTCGTTCTTGATCTGTTAATAGTTCATAACCAGATTTCTTAACAATTATTGTCTGCTCAATTTGTGTTCCACCCAGTCCAAATATTTGGCATGGATTTTCAATACATAAAACAGAATTCTCTGGAATAGGAATATCTGTTGTATCGGGCAAAAACTCGCTCTTAACATTACTTTTGTTACCAAGCACGTAGGGCAACTCCCTCATTTCTAAGCCAATTGCGTGTCCTGCAAAAGTCCCCGAATGATCAGGGAGACCACCATCTTTTGTACCGTTTAACATTGCATTTTGTATTTCTGATGGTAAAACTCCCTCCTTAATAACTGATAATGCTGCCTTGTATCCATTTTCAGTAGCTTCCCATAATTTTAATTGTTCTTTACTCGGTTCACCCATGACGCCTCCCCATCCAGTATCAGCTTGATAATTGTTAAGAGAGAGACCGGCATCAAACTTCCACATATCTCCCGCCTGGATTTTTTTATCGGTTGGAGGGAATATTCCTACAGACCTTCTTCCTGATCCAAAATGGTACCAAAGCCATTTACCTAGACCAATTCCAACTTTTGATGCATAAACACTTGCAATTTCGTATTCTCTCATACCAATTTTTATTTCATTACAGGCAGCAATTGATGCAGACTCATTCAGATCAGCCGCATCCTTCATGGCCTTTATCTCATCTTCAGTTTTAACTTGTCTTATCAGTCTAAATAGATCAGAACCGTATAGGATTTCACAATCTGGAAGCAATTCTGCTAAAATTTTCATCTTTTTGTCACTGATTTTGTCTTCATCAACTGCAATTCTAATATTCTTGAGTTTATTACTAGTAATTGACTGAGCTAGCGCATCTATAGAATTTTTAGACCTCTTAAAATCATTATTTTGAAGTTGCAAATAATTCTGTTCTTCAAGTGTTTGGGTCTTAACTTTATCTGGCTGCACAAGAGCACTTTTACCACCATAGGTATAATAATCTTTGATAGTTGATTTTGAACCTGATACATATGTCATTTCCTGACTTGGAACAATAAGCGAGGCATCAATATTTGGATCACGATAATACGTTGCAAACATATCAACAGAATAGGAATACACCTTTGGTGCCCAACTGACAGTGTCACTAAGGTATGTCACATTCTCAGGTGTAGATGCAATAAGTAGATCAATATTAAATTGATCCATTAATTTGTCAGCCCTGTTTTTGTTAAAAAACATATTTTAAATATTCAAAATTTTAAGAAGAAACCTATTTCGACCATGCTGTCGGAGCTAGTGCACTTACGTCACCTTCAATCTCAACTATGGCTGGTTTCTTGGATTTTTTTGCTTCTTTGACTGCGTCTTTGATATCATTTGGGTCGGTTACAGATATACCAAATGCTCCCATATTATTTGCAAGTTCTGCAAAGCTAACCTTATTAAAATACCACATTTCGGTCCATCTATTTGATGGTTTACCATCATATGCGTTCATGAATATATCGTGTTCTTGATTAAGAGCGTTATTGTTATTTACTATTGTTATCGTTGGAATATCGCATCTCACAGCAGTTTCTAGTTCCGTGAAATGATACCAAAGCCCTCCATCTCCAGTAAGGCAATAAACATCTTTGTCTGGAAAAGCACACTTTGCGCCCATAGCAGCTGGGAATCCCCATCCTAATGACCCTGCACACCTAATAAAATTCCATTTCTTGTTTAGCCATAAGTTTTGCACGGTCCACATAGCAGTATGACCTGTGTCTGATACAACAACAGACCCTTCAGGTATAATTTCTGATAACTCTTTCATCATTCTTTCAGGTCTTACGGGAATATTGTTAGACTCCCTAAGAGGTTTAAGTGAATCTTTCCAATCCTTGACCAAACTAATAGAGTGTGATCTCCAATCGTCAATATCTAGCCTTTTTAGATCCTCCTTAAGAAGCATTTGAAGTGTGCTTTTGGCATCACCGAGCAAACTAATGTCATTCGGATAGTTTCTACCCAGATCTGATGGATCTATCCCAATTTGAATTACTCTGGTATCTTTGGACGGGATTTTCCAAAAATGTGTGACTTGTCCCCCTGTGCTTGACCCGATAAAGATGAATAAATCGGCATCAGTGAGTATTTTATTGGTGCATTCACGGGAATATGATCCTGGTACACCAATATAAAGTTCGTAATCTTCAGGGATGAGATTATAAGATGCTACAGAAGTAGCTATCGGTATCCCTGTTTTTTTTGAAAATTCCAGAGCCTCATCACCTGCATCAGAAATTCTTGCCCCACCACCAAGGATTATTACAGGTTTTTTTGCTGTACTAATCTTGGATATAGCCTCTTTTATTTCACTAATTGGAGGGGTAAATCTATGAGCTGGTGCCTTTCCATATCTCTCTTCAACAAGAACTTCTAAATCTGCGTAATCATCCTCAATCTGACCATTATTCCCTGCTAGTTGTAAGTTCACTGGTCCAGGATTTCCTGTTGTTGCTTCTCTAAATGCCTGTCGCATTAAATCGGGTAATCTTTCTACTTGGTCAACTTGGAAATTTGCTTTTGTTAGAGCTTGAAACACAGGGAAGTCATCATTTTCTTGATAAGCACCTTTGTGCTTTTCCATAGATTTCCTGCCTCCTGATAATGCAATCACAGGGCTGTTACCCATCAGTGCATCTCTTAGTCCGGCAGCTAGATTAGCAGCACCTACTGCTTGAGCTGCACATATACCAGGTTTCCCAGAGGCTCTGGCATACCCATCTGCCATATAGGCAGCTGATTTTTCTGCATGGGCAAGAACTCTCTTAATTTTCATATTATCCATTTCTGCAAGTGGTCTACTGAGGATTGTGGGCACATAAAAAACTGCATCAACCCCAGATTTTTCAAGAAACTCCGCTATAAATCGTCCACCTGTCATTTTTGGCATTTCAATTCCCCTGTTTTTAAGTTAATAATATTTAGTATTATTATAATATATCAGCGTTTATATGCTAAATAATTTAGCATTAATAAACCTACTATCAACATATTAAGTGATGAGCAATATTTCGACAACATCTGACGCCTTAACAGGACTAAAGGTACTTGAATGTGCAACAGTCATAGCTGCACCTCTTTGTGGACGATTATTAGCGGATTTTGGCGCTGAGGTCCTTCATATAGAAACACCTATAAAAGGAGATCATCTAAGAAATTTTGGTTTTGAAGTCGATGGTGTCAATCCTTGGTGGAAAACATATGCAAGAAACAAGAAGTTGATTACACTTAATATATCAAAGGAGCAGGGAAGAAAAATATTATTTGATCTTCTTGATGACACCGACATTTTCATTGAAAATTTTAGGCCCGGAAGACTCGAAGATTGGGGTATCAGCATAGAGGAGTTACAAAAAAAATTTCCAAGACTTATTATAGTTAGAGTTACGGGTTATGGTCAAACCGGTCCATATGCTAATCAGCCAGGCTTTGGCACTCTAATGGAAGCTATGAGTGGTTTTGCCGAAATGACAGGCGAGAAGGATGGGATGCCTACATTACCTCAATTTGCCTTAGCGGACACATTTGCAGGATTTTATTCCGCTCTATCAGCTATGTTCGCAATATATAATAGGGATGTTCAGAATACGAATAAAGGGCAAGTAATTGACGTAAGTATTTGGGAGAGTTTGTTTTCAGTATTGGGTCCAAATGCTATGGTATTTGACTTAACTGGAGAAGCCCCAAAGCGTATGGGTAATATTGCTCCAACTAGTGCACCAAGAAATACCTATAAAACGAAAGATAATAAGTGGATTGCTCTTGCGGGAGCGACACAAACAACAGCAGAAAGATTATTTAGAGTTATTGGTAAGAGTGAGTTAATCAATGATCCAAAATTTTTAAATAACATTCAGCGTGTTCTAAATGTAGAAGAGTTAGATAAGCATATATCAGAGTGGATGATGGAGCACAATCTTGAAGAAGTTTCTAAAATATTACATGAGGCTTCTGTTCCGATGGGGCCAATTTATAACATTGAAGACATTATGAATAACGTTCATGCTCAAGCCAGAGAGATGATTACAAGTATTATAGATAATGGTAGATCACTCAAAACTGAGAATGTATTTCCAAAGTTATCGAGAACACCAGGTAAGATAAAACATCTTGGAAAAGAAATGGGTTCAGATAATGATGAAATATTTAGAAAACGATTAGGGCTCAATGAAGATGAAATTGAGAAATTACAACAAGATGGAATAATATAAGTTAAGAGGAGACAATATATGAATAAAAAACCACTCATTACGCTTTATACACCAGGAAATAAACCTGAATTAATTGAAAAAGCATCACGATTTGAACCGGATGGAATCATCATCGATTTCGAAGATGCTGTACCGTTAAATATGAAAAGTGAAGTTAGAGAAAATATATCAAAAAATGTAATACCAAATCTCAATA
>JAYPSX010000009.1:0-13728 GCA_038133315.1 Hyphomicrobiales bacterium | reverse complement strand
TCATCATTTTCCTTTCGTAAACCCTTAACAGGAACTTTAAAATATATATCTCCATTATCTTCTGCAGGAGGCATATTGCCAGCTCTCATATTAACCTGGATAGATGGTATTATTAACTTTGGCATACCAAGTGTTTTATCTCGTGTGGTTCTAACATTAACGAACTGATCCTCCGCAACTCCACCTCCAATATGGATATTATTCTTCTTTTGCTCTCCTACAGTTGTTTCCCATGCAAAATCCCTACCATTTGGACCATAATCATGACAAACAAACATCCTTGTTTCATCTGGCAAGGTTAAAATCTTCTGAATTGATTGGTAAAGCATTCTTGCATCCCCTCCAGGGAAATCTGCTCTTGCTGTTCCTCCATCTGGCATAAATAAGGTATCACCTACAAAAACAGCGTCACCAATGATATGCGCCATACATGCAGGAGTATGTCCAGGTGTAAGAATTGCTTTACCAATTAATTCACCAATTTCATAAGTATCCCCGTCTTTTAAAAGCAAGTCAAACTGACTCCCATCTCTTTGAAATTCAGTTCCAGCATTAAAGACCTTGCCGAATATATCTTGGACCTTCTGAATTTCTGCTGATATTGCAATTTTACCTCCCACATGTTCCTGAATATAAGGAGCAGCTGATAAATGATCGGCATGAACGTGTGTTTCTAATAACCACGCCACATTTAGGTTATTAGATTTAATATAATTTATCACCTCATCTGCATGCTCATAGGACACAACTCCCGAAGAGTAGTCAAAATCCAGAACAGAGTCTATCACTGCGCAAGAAAATGTTACTTCATCAATAACTACATAACTAATTGTGTTTGTTGCATCATCAAAAAAAGATTTAACATTAGGTATATTCATTTAAACCTCATTAAGTTACATTTTAGAAATATTATACTATATTTATGTATTTACTCTAATTTTTCATCACCTCGAGCACACATTTCCTAAATTCTGCTGTTCCTTTTGAAAAACCAAGTGTTTCGCACAATTTCATACTACTAATTGTTGAATTTTTTTTTGGTTTATCATTATCAGAAACTACATATATATTATACTCCCAAAAACCTGTTTCGACTCTACCATCTGAATATACATATTTACCGCGTCCATGGAATTGTCCATTTAACATTTCACCCTCATAAGTATCCCCATCAGCAAAATAATAGATACCTATACCGTTTGCAGAGTCATTTGCATGATCGCCGACATATTTATCTCCGTTTGAGTAATAATATTCACCGTAGCCAGATCTGACATCATTTAAAAATTGCCCAATATATCTATCACCATTTACCCATATATATGACCCATAACCATTCTTATATTCATCAACAAATTCACCCATATACTTATCGCCTGAAATGTAATCCATTATGCCTTGACCGTTTGGTAAATCATTTAAATATTCCCCCATAAAAATATCTCCATTCAGGTAATAGTATGTGCCTTCACCACTTCTTTGATCATACTCAAATGCACCAAGGTACAGATCTCCATTATTGAATTCATAAATTCCACTTCCAGATTTAATGTCAGTTAAAAATTCACCTGTATAGACATCACCACTAATAAAAGTATAGACACCATACCCATGCGCCATATCATTTAAATGATCGCCAACATATATATCTCCATTAGAATAAAAATATTGACCATAACCAGTTCTCATACCTTCAAAAAACTCTCCAATGTACTGATCGCCATTGGCAAAGCTATAAAGACCATTTCCATGTTTTTCATTATTTTGGAAATCACCAATATATTGATCACCATTGTCATAATCTCTCATTCCATAACAGTTATCAAAATAATTTGATGAATAACTACAGCCAGGAAGAGCAATTACATTTTGCGGATAAATAAATAAAAATAGTATTAGGATTGAGAATAAATATTTAATTTTCATTTTGTCCCCCAAAGATCAATCTTTTTCTACTGAATAACTTCATTTTCATATTCAGTATGATAAAGTTTTAATAATTATAGAGTCAAAAGATATAAGTGACAATCAAATGAGTTATAAATTTCTTATTACTGGTGCAAACAAAGGTATAGGTTATGCCCTCACATGCGAAGCATTGAATAAAGGTTACGAAGTAACAGCTCTCTGTAGAGAGACAAGCGATGCAACCAATTTAGAAAAATTAAAAAGTGGCTACAAAGATAATTTAGAAATTTTCAAGGCAGATATTACAGATGAAGATAAATTAAGGGATATCTCTACTAATGTAGATGAAATTGATGTTATTATCTGTAACGCAGGTATTATGGGAGCAAAGGGCGGAATGTTTGACCAACAAAACACTCCCAATACAATTCTTAATGTTTTGATGACGAACGTAGCAGGTCCATTCTTTACAATTAGGACTTTTCTGGAAAAGTTAAAAACAAGTCAAAAGCCAAAAATAGCGATCATTTCATCCCACATGGGGTCACAGCAACACGGCAGCAGTGATGCCTATTTTTATAGAGCTTCCAAAGCTGCTGTTAATAATCTAATGGTTACTTTTTCTAGTGAATTAAAAAATTATAAGATACCCGTTGCTTCGTTCCACCCAGGATGGGTGAGAACTGATATGGGTGGAAGCTACGCATCATTATCACCAGAAGAGAGTGCGAAAGCCCTCATAAAGCTGATTTTGGACCTTAATATGAAAGACTCCGGAAATTTCTTTAACTACAATGGCAGTAATCTACATTTATAGTTGGTGATTAAATAGGTTCTATTCTAACTTTTTCCACTCTGTTGTCTTTTGTCTGTTCAACAGTAAATTTGTAACCGAATGCTTGTACAATATCACCCGCGACTGGCAGCCTCTCGAGTGCATTCATAACCAACCCTGATAGAGTATTTGCGTTTGGATCATCAATTTTATCATTATCAAGGGCTCGCTGAATGTCTATCAATGGGGATAAACCATGGGCTAGCCAGAAGCCATTTTCATTAATTATCTCAAATTCATTTTCAATTTCATCAGTTTCATCAGCAATCTCACCAACTAATTCCTCCAAAAGATCTTCCATTGTCACAAGTCCGGTGAATGAACCATATTCATCTATCATAAAAGCTATATGACTTCGTTCATGCCTCATTCTTTCAAACAGATCCTTAACTTTCGAAGTCTCAGGAACAATCATAGGTTTTCTTGAAAAGCTTCCTAAATCATTCCAAGGGTCCTTTTGCCCCTTGAATAATGCATCTATAAGATCTTTCACAACTATTGTTCCAATCAGTTTATTATCCTTATCTAATAGAGGAAATCTTGAATGCTGAGTTTCAGCAATTACGTGTCTATTCTTTTCATTATCACCATTTAGGATTAAAACTTCTGATTGAGCACTTGGAATCATAACACTTTCTAATGTTCTTTCGTCAAATGCAAATAGATTTTGCAACCTTTTGGCTTGATGCTTGTCCATTACTCCATGCTCAACTGAAACATCAACAAGTCCTTTAATCTCTTCACCTGTAAAGATATCCTCATATGTAGAAGAGGCGACCCCCATCCATCTTAATATTGAAGATGCAGCTGATTTTAATGCAATATTAAGCGGGTACACTAAAATATATGTAGCCCATAATGTATGTGCGCAAGCTTGAAATGTAATCTCAGGGTTTCTAATACCAAAAATTTTTGGCACTTGTTCTCCCACAACGATATGCAAAGAAGAAAATGTAATAAATCCAATCATAAATGCTACAAAATGAATCAGATGGTCAGGTAAGTAATTTCCCAAGACTGGTTCAATTAATGCCGCTACTGTTGGTTCACCCACCCAACCTAGACCTAATGATGCCATGGTTATACCCAATTGGCAGCATGCCAAATAATTTTCTTGAACTGTTAAAATGTGTTTACATAGCCTAGCAGCAAATTTATTTTCAGCCGCCATCTGTTCTATTCTGAGAGGTTTACACTTGACTATCGCGAATTCAGCTGCAACGTAGAAACCATTTGCAACCAAACAAAAAAATGCTATTCCTAAATTTAGCAATGTGCCATCGTGGCCCATAGATTCTGCTGCCATACGTTTTTTATCTTTCCCTTCCCTTGATCAAAAAACAATAATCCAATCACTGAATATTAACATTGAAATGAGTGGATTTTTTGATACTCACATATTACCCAATATGCCTCGAAACAATCTTGATAGAGATGTATCAGCTGACTTGAATAATTTATACATATAAATTCTGTTTGTCTAATATTTTATACGAAAGTTTTATAAATGCGAAATAAGGATTATGGATGGGAAAAATAATATTAACATTATTCTAATAAACTCAATAATAAAGAAGGGCAAAACACCGCGGTAAATACTCCTTTGGTTTGTTATATTTTTGCTAATTGAAAGATCTATTTTTGCAATCGTATTAATATTTAGACCCACAGGCGGTGTAATCAAACCAAGCTCAACAACAATTAACATTAGAATACCAAACCAAATCTTTATAGACTCTTGATCCATATTTAAATCAAGATCCAATATTGGAGGCAAAATAAACGGGACAAATATTAAGATTATGGACATACTGTCTAGTATAAATCCCAAAATAATAAAAATTAGAAGAATTAGAAAAATAAGTAAAAGCGGATCTAAAGCACTGCTCGCGATAATATTTGATAGGAATTGAGGCAAATCAACTCTCGCATAGAATATTTTTAAAACTTCTGCTCCAAATATAATCAAATAAATCATCCCAGATAATTTTGCTGTGTTAAGCATTATTCTCTTTATGTTTTTATTATTTAATTTTCCTATAAAAACTCCATAAATTATAACCAATAGTGCAGATAGTGATGCGGCTGGAACAATCGTAAATATACCAAATACTAAACCTGAAATAATGATTGTTATTAGAGTTAATATTGGCAAGAGTAATTTAAGAGCATCAATATATGATATGTTATCTTCTTCAATCCTTCTTGGTTGAATGGGGTTCTTTAAAGCATAAATAACTATCACACCTATGAAAAAAATTATCGCCAATAAAAATGGAATTATTGCTGCCTTGAACATTGCGATAATATTAACTTCAGCAATGATTGAATATACAATTAACACTATTGAAGGAGGAATTAATATTCCAAGGGTACCACCAGCCGCAATTGAACCAGAATACAGGGATGGGGGATAATTGAATTTCTGAAATTCTCTTATAGAAATTTCACTTAATGTGGATGTGGTCGCAACTGATGAACCACTGATCGAACCGAAACCAGCAGCTGTAAATATTGTTGCAATTGCTAACCCACCTGGAATAGTTCTAAATATCTTATTAAAAGCTTTGAATAGCCTTTCCCCATATCCAATATTTTGAACAATTATTCCTACCAAAATGAACATAGGAACTACAGACAAATCATAATTTGAAAACTGCGCAATAGCCAAGTCTCTTAACTGAAAATGTAAAATATCTATCCCATCCACAAATCCAACTCCAGCAATTCCAATCAGAATCATAACATAAGCAATTGGTATTCTGAAAATTACCAATGCAACCAAAGAGATAATACTTAGGAATATTTGTATGAAATTCCATTCCATCTTATGAAATCTCTTCCTTAATATTAATAATTGCTGCCAATATCAGTAAAAACAGTGAAGTTAATATAGGTGGGTAACTTAACCAGATTGGGATACTCATAATAACTGTCTCATAACCAAAAGAATAATAATCTATCATTCCATAGATCATTTGATGGAGGATGTAGGTGCTAATGAGTATAACAATTGTACTTTTTATTATACTTAATTGTAATATAACCCTCTTTTCAAACCTCTCTGTAAAATAATCAAAGGTTATATGTGCTGATCTCAATTCACAATAAGGTAAAAAATTGAATACAATTACTGGCATTAGAAATTGAATCAACTCATATGGTGTATAGGGTACATAATGGGTTATATTATCGAAGACGATTCCACACACATTAATAAGTAATAGAAAAATCAATAAACCACTGCCAATAAGTGCCCAGTAAGTGATGATATTTTTTAAATAAATTATACTATTGGTGAATTTCATACATTAAAAAATCCTGGAAACTACTCACCCATGAGTTGCATTGCTTTTTCTAGTATTGGAGCTCCATCTATATTTTCTTTTGATAATTCCTTTAACCAAATATCATGTGTTCCTTTTAATCTATTTTTGATTTCTTCAGTTTCATTATACCCTAGGATTTTATGTATGTTACCATTTTTCAGAGCATAATCTAGACCATCATTATCGTTCATTTGCCAGATATTACCTGCATTTTTCCATTGTGACAGATTTGAATTAGCTTGAAAAATTTCCTTGATATCATCAGGAAGAGTATTCCATTTATCTTTATTCATAGATACTTGGAATGTTAATGTGCCAAAGCGAAATCCATCATAACCCTCAATTTGATATTTTGTATATTCGTTTAATTTAAATGTTGGGATTATTTCATAGGGGATTAGAGCTGCATCTATCATATTTTTGGATAAGGTTTGAACTACATCAGGCATTGGAACTGAAATAGACTCTGAACCTAATTCATCAAGCGTCCATGAACCAGTTCTAGATGGTGTTCTAACTTTCATTCCTTTGAATGAATTTATGTCCGATATTTCTTTCTCTACAGATTGAAATACATTTCCGGCATGAACATGCAAAAAGAGCACCTTCAGACCAGAATAATCTTCTTCTAAATATTCACTGAACATTTCATACATAACCGCACCTGTTTTTTCTGGATCATTAGTGTGGATTAATGGTAGTTCGAATAACTCTGTTCTTGGAAACTGCCCTGGTGTGTAACCATTAGATGTCCATATCAGGTCTACAACTCCATTTCTAGCTTGACCTACTAAATCTGCTGGACGCCCTCCAAGCGTCATCGATGGATAAACATCAATTTTGATCCTCCCGGATGAATCCTCCTCTATTTTCTTTACCCATGGCTCTATCATAGAAATATGTGCAGGTGATGTTTTTGGTAAGAAATGATGGAATTTGAACTCGTATTCTGCTGCGTCTAAATTCATACTCATAAAGAACAATGAAAAAAGAGCTATGGTTAAGCTGAAAATAAATTGTATTTTATATTTTTTTTTATTCATTCAGCACCCATCAAAATAAAACAAACTCTTGCAAGTTTATCACTATTGTTTACCCAAGCATGGCTCGTGCCGCGTTGTATAACAATATCACCCTGACTAAGGTGAACTTTTTCATTATCGAGTATAAGAGTAATTTCACCCTCCAGAATAATAGCATAATCTAAAGATTTTGATTTATGCATGAATGGATGTCTTTTACTTTTGACTAATGTATCACTTGCATCCAAATCTGAAAAATATGCATGACTATCAAAATTATCTTTCGTATGAGATTCTTCTGGCTCAAAAGAAGATATACGGCAAATTGTCTCGAAGGACTTTGGAAACATTGTAAACTCCTGATCCACTTCATCAATATCGGCGGAGTTATCATTTGGAAAAACCTTTGTATGCCAAATATTATTTAAGCTTACTCCAGGACGTGAATTTTTTTCCATTTGGTTATTCACGAAACTATCAGAAATAACAACGGAGTCACCTTGTTTATTAAACCCCGTAACAACTCTTCTACACTTCTTTTCCATATTGGTTTGATAACATAAACTAATAATTATTCATATAGAATTTTAAGTTTACAAGAGATCTTGTGATATTTTATATATGTGTTTATATATATTAAATGTAATGCGCCGGTAGCTCAGCTGGATAGAGTATCTGACTACGAATCAGGAGGTCGGGGGTTCGAATCCTCCCCGGCGCGCCAAACCAATGAGATAATAATGGAAATCAAATCATTCAAAGATAGGGTAGATAATTTTTTTAAGTGGGTTAAAGGTACCGAACTTGTTCTGCTTAATAACATAGACGTTAATGAGGATCCTGTTCGCCCACATTTAGATTTAAACTTTAGAACTAGTTATGGGCGTCAAATTTATGGATTGGCTTATGATGATAACATTGAAGGTATAGTTTGTGTCGCTATGACAGATGAAATTCCTCATACAGAGAAGGAATTGGAACTAATGAGTAAGAATTCTTATTTAGAAAAAAATTCAACAATTATGGTTCCTTACACAGTCTGGTCCCGCAAGAGGGGTGCTGGAAAAGAAATAATGAAAAAAGTCATAAACCACACTATTAAAAATATGCCAAATATCGAGAAAATAGTTACTCTTTCTCCCCTTACCCCAATGGCAACTCACTACCATATCAGAAATGGAGCAGAACTTATTAGTATTAATTCTGAAACACAAAACTTTGAGTATAAGATTAATCGCAAACAAGACTAGGATTTTAATGGCGTTGGTTTCCAATTGTCGCCAGCGATTTTAAACTCAATATCATTTGGTAGAACCTGAACTAGTGACAGGGTACCCATGGTTTCAATTGTAAACCATTGACGAGCCTTTAGCTCAATTTCTTCTCCCACATTGAGATATTGAGAATATGCATCTATTCCATTTGGCGATATTGTTAAAACCACAATATCTCCTGATGTAAGACTTATTGAAATATCCTTTTTTGGCATCCTCCATGAAATATATTCATCAATTGATAGTCTCATCATATGAGATTTAAATACCCCCCATGGCGGACCATATCATTCTAATACCAATTAATAAGAACAGAAGTAAAAGGTACTTCTTAAAAGTATCCGCATCAATTCGCCTTCTTACTATCCTTCCTAGTCTCATGCCAATGATTGCAGTGACTGCACAGAGTGCTGCGATTGGAATCATTTCTAATGAAAAAACATCTGTTTTATAATAACCATAGGTGGCTGGAACGCTTGCTATTAAGAATAAAAAACCTGTTGTATCAACAAAATCTTCTTTAGATGCCTTCCTGAGTATCAAATAAATTATTATTGGAATGCCCCATATTGAAGTTAGCCCTCCCACAACACCTGCAAGGGAACCCATCCCAATTTGCCAGTACTTATCATATTTTAAATCAAACGACCATGATCTTCTGAATAAATTATCTAATGCAAAAATCATTACCATAAGTCCAATAAGTAATTTAATTAGATCATCACCTAAAGTTGCAGCCTGGACGGATGTAATTAATATCCCTGCAACCATAAATATTCCGAATAAATAATACTTCTTTGCTGTCTTTAGTGGACTTTGCGCAGATAAAAATTGAGTAATATTTGCTACTATAACTGGCACCATATTTAGACCAATTGCTTGAAGTGGATTGATAAAGAAAATTAATAAAGTGATTGATGTCATTGGCAATCCGATGCCAGTAACACCTTTTACCATCCCAGAAATCAGAAAAATAATCAGAAAAATAAAATATAAGAAGTTAGTATCTAAAAATGAGTCAAACATATTTTATAATGTAATTTTTTTGGTTTTTGGAAAACAATAGTTGTTAAAAAGTATCTAAGAATGCTTAGTCTCAATAATTAAAATAAATCATAATTATTCATGTTACAGTAAATTATTTAAAGACAGTTCTGTCAATAAAATATTATCTACGATAAAGACTTTACATATAAAAATGTTATGTTATAACATAACAATGAATTACTTAAAACATATAACACTAATTCTTAGGAAGTCACATTCCCCAATGAGTGCGTATGATATTTTGAATGAAATAAATAGGAACAACAATGTGCAGCCTATGACAATTTATCGCGCATTAGAAAAATTGATGAAAACACATAAAATTCATAAATGCCGTCAAACAAAGAAATATTTTATTTGTGATCAAGAGCATGAAGTAGATACAAAGCTTGGGATCTTGTTTTGTGATAACTGTGGTAAAACAGAGGAATTCAATACAGACATAATATCAAAGCAAATAATTAATAAGGACAAATCAAACTTTAACTTTAACAACTTTCAGATTGAAATCTCAGCAATTTGTAAAGATTGTGTTTAGAAAGGATATTATATGGAACATACCCATAATTTACCTGAATTTCTTCATTTCATCGAAGAATATGATATTTTGAGAGGTTTCGTATTTGGTATTGTACACACTATCATACCATTGGTAGGATATTATAGTGGTTGGAGTATCAATAGAGCACTTAAAATAATTTCAAATGGTTACCTTGCTGGTATATTCGGGATTGTAGTTGCTCATGTTATCGCAGACTTTATAGCAGCCACACTAGACCCACATCTAAATTCAGCAGCAATAGGTATTGTACTTGGCGGTCTGGTACCCTTAATACTTGTTCCATTTCTTGATAAGTACATCACAAAAAGTAAGCATCATATTGTAGTTGGTGATCATGAAGATATCAAAAAAGATCTTGAGCACGATCATAAATAAATAAAAAATATAGGTTTCAGTCAGTAATTCTATTTTTTGTATAACTTGAGGAGATGATTGTCGCTAATATTATTATTATTGCAAGTGCACAAAGAGTGACGGTAACATCAAACCTTGTTATTAAATAGCCAGCCAATGGATACATAAAAAGCCAACATAAGTGACTCAGTGAAAACTGTGCAGCGAATAATTGAGATAATTCATCTTCCTTCGCAGATGCTCTAATTATTCTTCCCATTGGGGTCAGCACAAGAGAATAGCCAAAACCTGCTATAAACCAAAATATCAATAATAGCATAAAATTAAATACATTAAGCTCAATAAGAATAGAAAACATAATAAATACTATTGATATAAGATACGCACCGAAGTGCATTAACTTCCATAGAGAATATTTTTTTAATATTATAGGTACTTGGGTTGCCCCTAAAACAGAGCCAAACCCAAAGAAAAACATTGCAACTGGAAGTGCCTCTTCATCCATACCCAGCACTAATCTGACTAATATGACTGAATTAACTAATATCATAGCTCCACCAGCAGATACAGCAAGATTCATAAACATCAATCCCTTTAGCTCGGGCAAAAGAGTAAATTTCCTTACCCCATAAGTTATTTTCTGAATAAATCTGGTATCTTTCGTTTTATCACTTTCAGTAATAATGGGGAGAAATATTGATAATATTAATAAAGCTGAGGCGATGAAACCAATAGACGTTCCGATAAACAAGCTCTTATAATTATAAAAAACAAGAATTAATGCGGCTACTGAATAACCTAGTATATTCTCTAAATCTATGGCAATACGTGATAATGATAGAGCTTTTGTATAATCTTCATCCTCATTGAAAAGTTGAGGTATTGTAGATTGGTATATTGGTGTAAAGGCAGCAGAAGAGATATAAATTACAGAAATAATAAAGTATATATGCCATATTTCATTTACAAAAAATAAACCAATGGCTGCAATTGCACGAATTATATCTAAAAAAACTAAATATAGCCTTCGGTTAAACTTGTTAGCAAAAGCTCCAGCAATGGGTGAAAAAAAGACGTATATTACCATCTTTATTGTGAACAAACTTGATAATAATAATGCTGCATTTTTTCCAGTTAAATCAAATGCCAATAAGCTTAAGGCCACAGTTGCTAAACCTGTACCTAACAAAGAAAAATTTTGAGCCAAAAAGAGATTTCTAAAGCTTGTATTTGACAGAACTGAAAACATTTATGTTTATATGTTGGGATCCTATTTCTAGGATTATTATTAATTCTATATCAAAGCAAATAAGTATTGGTTGCGGGGGCAGGATTTGAACCTGCGACCTTCAGGTTATGAGCCTGACGAGCTACCGGGCTGCTCCACCCCGCGATAAGTTAGTATTTTAGATAACACTAAGTATTCTAAAAGGTCAAGAAAGAAAAAAAATCCTTATTCTTCTGTTTCAAGTCCTGTTGGAATTGGAACATTCTCAGGCTCAAGAGAAATCCCAGCACCATCAGCAACTGTTTCTAAAAGCATACCAAAGTCTTTTTCAAGATTTTCTTTTGAAATTCTTTCAATCCTGCCAGAGTGTTGCTGCACAGCTTGCCTTGTTGCAGCTGTTACAGGCATTGGCACACCTAATTCCTTACCTGATTGCAAACCTAAATCTAAATCTTTTAATAGGAGTGGTGTAGTAAAAGTAGTTGTCCAATCTAAATTTGCAAATGCATTTGATTTATATTTTGTAAAAATAGAACCCATAACAGAATTATTCATAAAGTTTAAAAAAGCATGTCTCGGAACACCTGCTTTTTGTGCAAGAATGGTAATCTCTGCAAGATTTTGGATTACAACACCCAACATTACATTATGAGCTATTTTACAGAATCTTGCCAAATCACCTTCTCCAACATATGCAACGCCACGTGGAGCAATAGTTTCTAAATATGGTTTTATTTGATTGAAAATATCCTCAGGCCCAGATGCCACTATTGATAAAACTCCAGCCTTTACAGCCTTACCATTACCACTGACAGGGCATGACATATATGCAATTCCTAGTTCTTTTAATTTGTCCCTGATTTCATTTGAGTCCTCTGATGAAATTGATGAACAGTCAACAAATATTTGATTCTTCTTTGTGCCTTTTGACAAAACACCTTCATTACCAAAATATACTTGTTTGAGATCTTTACCTGTTGAAACCATTGTGAATAAGACATCTACATCATGTAATTCATCCATATTGGTGACTACTTTTGCACCATATTCTGATAATGGATCAGCTTTTGATTTAGTTCTATTCCATACACTTATGTCTTGCCCATCTTTTGCCAGACGACCAGCCATTGGATAACCCATTCTTCCTGTTCCAACCCAACCAATTTTATGTGACATAATATTCTCCTTTATATTTCACTATTCCAGTTAAATTCTTCTATAATATTTTTTACTTCTTTTAAAAAGCTTGCAGCGTAGGCACCATCAAATGCCCTATGGTCAAAACTCTGACCAAGCACACCAATTTTTCTGATACCAATTGTGTCTCCAGTGCTATCTTCAACAATAACTGGCTTTTTTTGTATGCCATCAAAAGACATAATCGCAACTTGCGGAGGATTCACAATAGGTGCAGTCATATATGTGCCCATACTACCATTATTCGATATCGTGTATGTTCCTCCGAAGTATTCCTCTTGATTAAGTTGATTATTTTGAGCTCTCTGAACTAGATCATTTAAGTTTTCATTCAAATCAACTAGTTTCATCTTATCAGTATTTTTTAATACAGGAACAATTAAGCCATTATAATTTAAATCGACTGCAATTGCTAAATTTACTGCGGAAGCAATATGCAATTCTCTCTCACTGAAACAGCTATTCACCAATGGATATTCTTTTATAGCCAGGGATATCGCTCTGGCAACAAAAGAGAGGTAAGAAACCTTTAGTTCCCTATCTGAATATTTTTGTTTAAGTTCGTTTCTTGTCTTATCCAAATTACTAAAGTTAACCTCAAGTGCCTGGAAAGCCTGCGGAACCTGGGGCCAGCTTTCAGATAAACGTTGACCTGTCGTTCTTCTTATACGATTAAGAGCTACTTTTTCTGGATATAAATCATAATCTATCTTAACGGGTATATTTGATCTGGTTTTTGTCACAGACAATGAGGAAATATAATCTTCCAATAGTTTACGATTAACTTTTCGGGCGTTATTTTTTTTAAAATAATCAACAAGCTTTATTAAATCTACCCTTTCATTATTAGCTAATCTCTTTGCTAATGGTGTAAATTTAATATCAATATTTTTACTAGAAAAAGCCTCGTAATTATTATCGGGTGTTTGAACTTCGTTTAAAAAGGAAAACCATTCTGGTGCATCTGTATCT